>CBIGSA010000010.1:0-25453 GCA_966192215.1 uncultured Devosia sp.
CCAAGGCCGATCCGAAAATGTGGCTCGCCATGACCGATATCTATGGCGACCTCGCTCACAGCCCCGCCTTCATCGCCGCATTTACTAACGCCTTGAATACGTTATGGGAAATCGGCACGGCGGCGGCACTGGAGCGCTATCTGGCCGGCAGGCTCTAGCCACCTCCCGCCCCTTCGGCTACCTTCCCGGCCAAACCGGGAAGAAGGCGCTTTACCTCTATGCAAAGCCTCCTCGTGGCAGTGGACGTGGGTACGGGGAGTGCCCGGGCCGGTGTGCTCACCGCACAGGGTAACCTGTTGGCACGAGCCGAATTTCCGATACACATGAACCGCCCCGACGCCAATCATGCCGAGCACGACAGTGAGCAGATCTGGTCCGCCGTCTGCGCCGCGGTACGCGAAGCCATGGCACAGGCCGGAGCCGATCCCGCCCATGTTGTCGGCCTCAGCTTCGACGCTACCTGCTCCCTCGTCGTCCGCGACCGGAATGGCCGGCCGGTTACCGTCTCCACCAACGGCGAAAATCGTTGGGACACAATAGTTTGGCTCGATCACCGCGCCCTCGCCGAAGCCGAGGAATGCACCGCCACCGGCCATCTCGTCCTCGCCTATGCCGGCGGCGTCATGTCGCCTGAAATGGAGGCGCCCAAGCTCATGTGGTTGAAACGTCACATGAAAAGCTCCTGGGACCGGGCCGGCATGATGTTCGATCTGGCCGACTTCCTCTCCTGGAAAGCCACCGGGTCCCTCGCCCGCAGCCAGTCTACCCTTACTTGCAAATGGACCTACCTGGCCCATACCGAAACCGGCTGGCAGCCGGATTTCCTGGCCTCCGTGGGTCTCGAAGACCTGCTCGACAAGGCCGCGCTGCCGGCCAAGGCCAGTCCCGTCGGCACTGATCTCGGCCCGCTCACCGAGGCCGCCGCTGCCAAACTCGGCCTCACCACCGCCTGCCGCGTCGGCGCGGGCCTGATCGATGCCCATGCCGGTGCACTGGGCGTGCTCGGCGCCTTCACCCATGATGTCGGCACCATCGACCGCCACCTGGCTTTGATCGCCGGCACGTCGAGCTGCGTCATGGCCCTCTCGGCCGAAGACCGGCCGACCACGGGCGTCTGGGGTCCCTATTTCGGCGCCGTCCTGCCCGGCGTCTGGCTCAATGAAGGGGGGCAGTCGGCCACCGGTGCCCTGCTCGATCACATCATCCGCTGGCATGGCGCCGGCGGCGAACCCACGACGGACATGCACCACCGCATCGCCCGGCGCATTATGGAATTGCGCCAGCGCGAAGGCCTGGCCTTGGCCGACCGCCTGCATGTCCTGCCCGATTTCCACGGCAACCGCTCACCCCTGGGCGACCCTTTCGCCCTCGGCGTCATCTCGGGGCTGACGCTCGACAGCGACTTCGACTCCCTCTGCCGCCTCTATTGGCGCACGGCGGTCTCCATTGCTCTGGGTGTCCGCCACATCCTCGAAACACTCAACACCCGCGGCTACGCCATCGACACGCTGCACATCACTGGCGGCCACACCAAAAATGCCGTGCTGATGGAGCTTTATGCCGACGCTACCGGCTGTACCGTGGTCGAATCCTCGGCCAAGGACGCCACCCTGCTCGGCATGGCCATGGTCGCCGCCACCGCCGCCGGCCTCTATCCCAGCCTCGACGCCGCGTGCCTGGCCATGCAGCAGGCTGGCAGCACCCGCGCCCCCGCCCCCGCAGCCCGCGCCCAATTCGACAAGGATTATCGCATCTTCCTCGAAATGCTGCGCCAGCGGCAGGTGATCGACGAGATGGTGTAGCCCCCGCCGGCAAACCCCGCTAAGCTCTTTTCCGGGAAGTCAAATTTGTGGCCTGAAGCGAGCGACGCGTCCGCATGTCGATCAAAGCCGCCGTCTATCATCTGACGCATTACAAGTATGACCGCCCGGTCATCCTCCAGCCCCAGATCATCCGTTTGCAGCCGGCGCCGCAATCCCGCACCAAGGTGTTGAGCTATTCGCTCAAGGTCTCGCCCGAGCTGCATTTCGTCAATGTGCAGCAGGATCCCTACGGCAATTTCCTGACGCGCTTCGTCTTTCCCGAGCCGGTGACCGAACTCAAGATCGAGGTCGATCTCGTCGCCGACATGACGGTCTACAATCCCTTCGACTTCTTCGTCGAGGAAAGCGCCGAGACCTTCCCTTTCCAATATCCCGAAGAGCTGCGTGACGATCTCTCCATCTATATGCAGCCCGAACCTTCAGGCCCGCTGCTCAGCAAATTCCTCGCCGGCATCGACCGTTCTCCGCAGAACACGGTCAACTTCGTCACCGCCCTTAATGCCTCCATCCAGAGCCACGTTGCCTATATCGTGCGCATGGAAACCGGCGTCTGGACGCCCGAGGAAACCCTGGGCAATGCCAAAGGCTCCTGCCGCGATTCAAGCTGGCTGCTGGTCCAGGCCCTGCGCCATCTCGGCTTCGCCGCCCGCTTCGTTTCCGGCTATCTGATCCAGCTCAAGCCCGACCTCGTCTCCCTCGACGGGCCCGCCGGCACAGACCATGATTTCACCGATCTCCATGCCTGGTGCGAGGTCTATCTCCCCGGCGCCGGCTGGGTCGGGCTCGACCCCACTTCGGGCCTGCTGACCGGGGAAAGCCATGTCCCCCTCGCCGCCACGCCGCACTATCGCAATGCGGCCCCCATCTCCGGCTTTGCCTCCTATGCCGAGGTCGATTTCGCCTTCGACATGAAGGTCACCCGCATTGCCGAACATCCACGCATCACCAAGCCCTTTTCCGACGAAAGCTGGGACGAGCTGCATGCGCTCGGCCAACGGGTCGACAAGGTGCTTGAAGATAACGACGTCCGCCTGACCATGGGGGGTGAGCCCACTTTCGTCTCTATCGACGATTTCGAATCCGACGAGTGGAATACCGGCGCCGTTGGGCCCACCAAGCGCAAGCTGGCCGATGACCTGATCCGCCGCCTTCGCACCCGCTTCGCGCCCAATGGTCTGCTGCATTACGGACAGGGCAAATGGTATCCCGGCGAGACCCTCCCTCGCTGGACCTTTTCCCTCTATTGGCGCCTCGACGGCAAGCCGGTCTGGTCGGACGAAAGCCTGATCGCGCGCGAAGGGATCAAGACGCAGGCAAACCACGAGCATGCTCGCGCTTTCTTGCAGGCTTTCGCCCACAATCTTGGTCTTGCTGGCGACACGATAAACGAGGCCTATGAAGACCCCGGCGAATGGCTGCTGAAGGAAGCGAAGCTTCCTGACAATGTCGATCCGGCCAATTCCGAACTCGCCGATCCCGAGGCCCGCTCGCGCATCGCCAGGGTGTTCGAGCGGGGTCTCACCAACCCCACCGGCTACGTGCTGCCTGTCCAGCGCTGGAACGCCGCCGCCTCAAGCCCCTGGCTCACCGAGAAGTGGAAGACCCGCCGCGGCAAGCTGTTCCTCGCGCCCGGCGACAGCCCTGCCGGCTATCGCCTGCCGCTCAGTTCCCTAAAACACCTCAAGGCCACCGACTATCCCCATGTCGTGCCGCAGGACCCCGGCGCCCCGCGCGACCCGCTGCCCGACCCAGTGGAAACCCTCGCCCGCCAGAAGACCGGTCTCGAAGCCGATCCCCGCGCCCAGGCAACGGCCGGCTTCACCGCCGCCACCGAGCAGCAGGACCGCATCGAGCAGGAAATCAGCGAGATCGAAGGCGTGGTGCGCACCGCCGTCACCGCCGAAATCCGCGACCACCGCCTCTGCGTCTTCCTGCCTCCGGTCGAAAAACTCGAGGATTATCTGGAGCTTGTCGCCGCCACCGAGGCCGCGGCGAAGGAAATCGGACAGCCGGTGCATCTCGAAGGTTACGCCCCGCCGCACGATCCGCGCCTCAACGTCATCCGCGTGGCCCCCGATCCCGGCGTCATCGAGGTCAATATCCATCCGGCATCGAGCTGGGACGATTGCGTCGCCACCACCACGGCCATCTATGAAGAGGCCCGGCTTTCCCGCCTGGGCGCCGACAAGTTCATGATCGACGGCCGCCATACCGGAACGGGCGGCGGCAATCATGTCGTGGTCGGCGGCGCCACCCCTCATGACAGCCCCTTCCTGCGCCGGCCGGACCTGCTCAAGTCGGTCGTGCTGCATTGGAAGCGCCACCCTTCAATGAGCTACCTCTTTTCCGGCCTTTTCATCGGCCCCACCAGCCAGGCGCCCCGCTTCGACGAGGCTCGCCACGACAGTCTCTACGAACTCGAAATCGCCCTCGCGCAGGTGCCCTTGCCCGGCCATGGCGACGCCCCTTTCCCCTGGCAGGTCGACCGCCTGTTCCGCAACCTGTTGGTCGATGTCACCGGCAATACCCACCGCTCGGAAATCTGTATCGATAAGCTCTATTCGCCCGATGGTCCTACCGGGCGGCTTGGCCTTGTCGAATTCCGCGGCTTCGAAATGCCGCCCAATGCGCGCATGAACCTGGCCCAGCAGGTGCTGATCCGCGCGCTCATCGCCCGCTACTGGACCGATCCGCTCGATGGCCGTTTCACCCGTTGGGGCACAACCCTGCATGACCGCTTCATGCTGCCTCACTATGTCTGGGAGGACTTCATCGATGTCCTGGCCGATCTCGATCGCCATGGCTTCCGGCTCGACCCGGCCTGGTTCGCGGCCCAGCTCGAATTCCGCTTCCCCTTCTGTGGCGAGGTCGAAGTCGAGGGCGTGAAACTCGAACTGCGCCAGGCGCTCGAACCCTGGCATGTCATGGGCGAGCAGGGCGCCATCGGCGGCACGGTGCGCTTTGTGGATTCCTCGGTGGAACGCCTGCAGGTCAAGCTCGAAAGCCTTAACCCCGAACGCTACGCCGTCGCCTGCAACCAGCGCCCGGTGCCTTTGCGCAAGACCGATCAGTCCGGCACCTCGATAGCCGGCGTCCGCTACAAGGCCTGGCAGCCAGCCTCCGGCCTGCATCCGACCCTGCCGGTCAATGCGCCTCTGGTCTTTGACATCTATGACACCTGGACCCAGCGCCCCATCGGCGGCTGTGTCTATCACGTCGCCCATCCCGGCGGACGCAACTACGAAACCTTCCCGGTCAATGGCAACGAGGCCGAGGCCCGTCGTCTCGCGCGGTTCATTCCGCAGAACCACACACCCGGCCCCTATGCCCTGCGCCTGGAAAAGCCTGCGGACGAGTTTCCGCTGACGCTTGACCTGCGCCATCCGCCGCGCTTCTGGTAGCGCGATGAGCACACGGAATCAAAAGTCGAAGGACAAGCCACCGGCCGGTCCCAGCATCATTGCTGATTACCAGCTGCAGCCCGGCGTGCCCGACGAGATGATCGACGCCCAGGGCAATATCCGGCCCGGCTGGTCCCAGCTCATGGCCGCCTTCGATAGGCTCGGCCCTGCTGAACTCGCCGCCCGTTTCGAGCGCGCAGACCAGTATCTGCGCGATGCGGGCGTGTTCTATCGCAAATATGACGGCGCCGAGGGCAAGGAGCGCGATTGGCCGCTGGCCCATGTGCCCCTGCTGATCGACGAGGCCGACTGGTCACGCATCAGCGCGGGCCTCGTCCAGCGCGCCGAACTGCTCGAAACCGTCATCGCCGACATCTATGGCGACAACCTCCTGGTGCAGCAGGGTCTGCTGCCGCCCGAACTGGTGGCGCGCAATGGCGAGTTCCTGCGCCCCCTTGTCGGGGTGAAGCCGGTCAGCGGCCATTACCTGCATTTCTGCGCCTTCGAACTGGGCCGCGGCCCTGATGGCGCCTGGTGGGTGCTGGGCGATCGTGCCCAGGCGCCATCCGGCGCCGGTTTCGCGCTGGAAAACCGCGTCGCCACCACCCGCGCGCTCTCCGATATCTATGCGGACATGAATGTCCATCGCCTCGCCGGCTTCTTCCGCGGCTTCCGCGATACGCTCTTTGCCGATGCCAAGCGCGATGGCGGCCGCGTCGGCATATTGACGCCGGGCCAGCTCAACGAAACCTATTTCGAGCACGCCTATATCGCCCGCTATCTCGGCCTGATGCTGCTCGAAGGCGAGGACCTGGTCATCGAGGACGGCAAAGTCATGGTGCGCACCGTGGCTGGCCTCAAGCCGGTCAGCGTGCTCTGGCGTCGCATGGATGCCAGCTTCGTCGATCCGCTCGAATTGCGCTATGACAGCCGCATCGGCACGCCGGGCATGGTGGAAGCCCTGCGCCACGGCTCGATCTCCATGATCAATGCGCTCGGCACCGGCCTGCTCGAAACCCGGGCTTTGGCCGCCTTCATGCCGCGTCTGGCGCAAAAGCTGCTCGGCACCGACCTGCAACTACCCGAAATCGCCACCTGGTGGTGCGGCCAGCAGGGCGAGCAGAACCACGTCATCGACAATTTCGACAACCTGCTGATCGGCCCGGCTTTCGCCACCACCCTGCCCTTCGATGATCTGCGCGGCACAGCACTCGGTGCCTCCATACCGCCAGAGCAGAAGGATGCGCTAATCGAGCGCATCCGCAACAATGGCGCCGACTATGTCGGGCAGGAGCCGGTGCGGCTCTCGACCGCGCCGGTCTATGTCGATGGCAAGCTGGTGCCCCGCCCCATTACCCTGCGCGTCTATGCCGCCCGCACCGCCGATGGCTGGACCATCATGCCTGGCGGCTTTGCCCGCGTCGGCTCGACATCAGATACATCTGCTATCGCCATGCAGCGCGGCGGCCAGGCTGCTGACGTCTGGGTGCTCTCATCCAGGCCGGTCGAGCGCGTATCGCTGCTGCCGCAGGACGGGCGAAAGCTGGTGCGCAACTCGCCCGGCAGTCTGCCCAGCCGCGCCGCCGACAACCTCATATGGCTCGGCCGCTATGCCGAGCGATGCGAGGCCACGGTACGTATCCTGCGCGCCTATAATGCTCGCCTGGCCGAGCTCAGCAAGGCTGACCTGCCGATCCTCACCCATTGCGCCGCCTTCCTCGACAGCATCGATGTCGATGCGTCAGAGGCCATGCCGCAGGGTCTGCTGGCCTCAATCGATAGCGCCGTGCACAGCGCCGGGCAGATCCGCGACCGCTTCTCACCCGACGGCTGGCTGGCGCTCAACGACCTGCAGAAGACGGCCCAGCGCTTTGCCACCCGCGTCCGGCCGGGCGACGATGCCACCCGCGCCATGACCGTGCTGCTGCGCAAGCTGGCCGGCTTTTCCGGCCTCGTGCATGAAAACATGTATCGCTTCGCCGGCTGGCGCTTCCTCGAACTCGGCCGGCGCCTGGAACGCGCCATCCAGATCGCCCGGGTCACCGCGTGGCTCACCGACAAGGACGCGCCGGACGGCTCGCTCGAAATGCTGCTCGAGATCGGCGACAGCGTCATGTCGCATCGCCGCCGTTATTCGGTGAGCGCCGGCACGCAAAGCGCCATCGACCTGCTCGCCCTCGATCCGCTCAATCCGCGCTCGGTCATCTTCCAGCTCACCGAATTGCGCGCGCAGATCGAGATGCTGCCCGGCGGCATCGACGACGGCCAGCTCTCCCCCGCCGCCAAGGCGGCCTTGCAGATCGAGACCGAATTGCGCATCGCCGAACCATCAGACATGACCCCTGACCGCCTCGACAAGCTGGCTGCCGACATCGGCATGCTGGCCGGCCTCGTGGCCGCGGCCTATTTCGTGTGACGGCATGCTCTACGATGTCCGCCTCGAACTGCACTATGACTACGACGCCACAGTGCATGGCGGCCGCCACCTGATCCGGGTGGCGCCGATCACCCTTCCCGGCGTGCAGCGCGTCATCGCCTCCGGCCTGTCCTTCGAGCCACGCCCGGAGCGCGAAAGCACCTTCACCGATTTCTTCGGCAATTCGGTCACCACGCTCACTTATCTGGCGCCGCACGACCATCTCGACATCCGCCTCACTGCGCGGGTGCAGGTGGAGGATGTTCATCCCCCGGCCGACCTGTCGCCGACGCGCGAAGGGCTGCGCCAGGAAATCGCCCGCTACTGGTCGGTCGAGCCGGATAGCCCGCAGCATTTCCTCGCCGCCTCGCCGCGCGTGCAACTGGTGCCCGCCGTCACCGACTATGCCGAGGCCGTCACCGCGGATGCGCCCTCGGTGATGGCCGCCGCCCTGGCCCTCTGCATGGCCATCCATCGCGACTTTGCCTATGACCCGCGAGCGACCGATGTGGAGACCAAACCGGCCGAGGCTTTTGCGCTGCGCAAGGGCGTCTGCCAGGACTTTGCCCATGTGATGATATCGGGCCTGCGCGGCCTCGGCATTCCCGCCGGCTATGTCTCCGGCTTCCTACGCACCAACCCGCCGCCGGGCAAGCCGCGCCTGGAAGGCGCCGATGCCATGCATGCCTGGGTCCGCGCCTGGTGCGGCCAGCATGTCGGCTGGGTGGAATTCGACCCCACCAATGCCATGATTGCCGGCCCCGACCATATCTGCATCGGCCATGGCCGCGACTATGCCGATATCTCGCCTATCGTTGGCGTGCTCAAGACCCATGGCTCGCACGAAGCCACGCAGTCGGTGGATGTGCTTCGGGTCGAATAGGCCCGCCTATTTGTTTCAATTGCCGCTACGGAACCAAAGCTGAGCTCGCCCCGTTCCTTGGGCACGCGCAACAATGCGCATGATCGCGGCGGAGGTCGACATGACCCACATGGAAATCAAGGCACTCGAAAATGCAAGCCGCGCTGCGGTGTGGACCGAAGGCTATGATGGGCAGACCCATTATGGCGACGTGTTCAAGGCCTTGACCCCGGCCTTGTTCATCCTGGCCACCGCCACCGTCTTGATGCTGGCCATTCTGTAGCGGCCGGCACCCCAGGCGTCACAAGAACAAAACCAAGGAGAACGACCATGGGTTTGGGTACCATCCTCATCATCATCCTCATTCTGCTGCTGATCGGCGCCTTGCCCAATTGGGGCTATTCGCGCGGCTTCGGCTACTTCCCCTCCGGCATATTGGGTGTCGTACTGGTCGTCGTACTCATCCTTGTGCTGATGGGACGCATCTAGCGTCCCGGCAAACAAAAAACAGGCGCAGCCAGACTCTGGTTCTCACACAGTGAGAGGCGCCCGCGGGTCGAAAGTCGCCCCCCTTTCACCCGCCCCTGTCACCCCGATGCGCCAGCCCGCGTATCGGGGTGTCTTCTTTCCGGCCCACTGGAACCGGCCGGTTGTCCGCACGTTGACATGCCAGCAATGACAAGGAGCGTCACATGGCTACCACGACTGACATGGCCCCCGGCCGCAAGCCTTCCACCCGCACTGGGCGCAACAACAGCAGCAAGACCCGCGAAGCGCAGCTTGAAGAGCAGGTCGCCCAGCTTCAGGATGACATCAAGGCCATCGCGGCCACCCTCGCCCGCCTCAGCAACGAGAAGGTCAGCGAAGTCCGCGGCGCCGCCAAGACCGAGGTGCGCAACCTGCAGCGACAGGGCCAGCATGTGGTCGAAGACGTGCAGGACCAGGCCAGCGCTCTGGAAAAGCAGCTCAAGGACACGATCCGCGAAAAGCCCCTGACGGCCGTGGCCAGCGCTGTTGGCATCGGCTTCATTCTCGCTTTGCTGTCCCGGCACTGATCATGCATCTGCTGGCTCCCCTCGCCGCCTTGCTTGGCATCGAGGTTGAAGCAATCACCGAACGCGTCCGCAATACCATCATCGTCAATGCGGTGATGATCGGATTGGCGCTGGTCGGCGTGAGCTTCCTCGTTGCCGCCGGCTTTTTCACCCTGGCAAACCTGTATGGCGTGATCTATGCCGCGCTGATTTTCGCAGCGGCCTTCCTGCTTCTGGCGCTGGCCGTCTTTCTCGGCACGCGGATCGGGGAAAGCCGGCGCAGGCGCGAACTGGCCGAAAAACGCCGGTCCAGCGAAACCGGCGCCTTTGTCACCACTGCGGCGCTGACGGCCTTGCCCGTACTGCTTAAGTCGCCGGTTTTGCGCACGCTCAGCCTGCCGGCCGCGGCCATCGCGGCCTACCTGCTGATCCGTGGCGGCAGCGACGAAACGGAAGACTAGGCCGCTTCGGCGGGCAGTGGCATCCAGATATGGGCCACGACCCCGCCGGGGTCGAAGCTGAGCTTGACCTCGCTATCGAGCACCTTGGCCAGGCTTCGCTCTATCAGCCGCGCACCCATGCCGTATTCGACCGGCTTGGTGACCTCGGGCCCGCCGCTTTCCCGCCAGGTCAGCGACAGCCCATGCACCGGCCGCCGCTTGACTTCCCAATCGATGCTCACCGTCCCTTCGTCGCCTGACCAGGCGCCATAGCGGTGTGCATTGGTGGTCAATTCATGCAGGATCAGCCCCAGCCCCAGCGCATGGTCGGCCGGCAATGTCACATCGTCACCACGCACCTCGGCCCGGTCAGGCGCGGTGCGGAAACCCGGTCCCAGTTGCGAGGCAATGACTTCGTAGAGTTGCACGCCCGACCAGTCCCGGTCGGCCAGCAGCACATGCGCATCGGAAATGGTTCGCAGCCGACCGGAAAAGGCGTCGATGAAATCCTGCGGGTCCGGGTTCTGCCGGATCGTCTGGCGCGCCACCGACTGGATCATGGCCAGCGTGTTCTTCACCCGGTGATTGAGTTCGCGCAGCAGTAGCCGCGTATGCTCGGCGCTCAGCTTGCTCTCGGAAATGTCGATGCTGACGCCCATCATCACCAGCGGATTGCCCTCGGCATCGCGCTGATAGACCCGGCCGCGCATGCTCATCCAGCGCCCCCCCGCCCCTATGCGCGCTTCGGCGCTGAAATCCTCGCCTTCGCGGAAACTGGCATCGATGCTCTCCTGCACCATGGGGCGGTCGGCGGCATGGGTTGCCCGCAGCACGTCGTCGAACCGCACAGTCTCCCCCTCGGGCAACTCGTACATGCGCCGGAACATGTCGTTGCAGGCCACTTCACCGCTGCGCACATCCCATACCCAGCTGCCCACCTTGCCGGCTTCCAGCGTCAATGCATGGCGCCATTCCTCGCGCACCAGGGCTGCCGCCGTACGCGCACGCACCCGTGCCTCGTCCTTTAGGGAAAAGAGAGTGGAAGCCAGCGCGGCCATATCCATCAGTTGGGCAATGAGCCCTGGCTCTATACTGTCGCGCGGACTGGTGCCGATGACGCAGAGCGAGCCCACCTTCTGTCCGTTCACCACCACGGCCGCCCCGGCATAGAAGCGAATGCCGGGCCAGCCCGTCACCTGCGGATTGCTCTTGAACCTGTCATCCCTGGTCGCATCGAGAACGACCAGCACATCCTCGTCACCAGGCAGCGCAATGGCATGGGCACAGAACGATGTCTCGGTCAGCGCCTCGGTGGCATTGTCGACACCTACGCTTGCGCGGAACCACTGGCGCTCCTTGTCGAGGAGCGTCACCAGGGCAATTTCGGCCTTGAATATGAAAGCTGCGGTGCGGCTCAACCGCTCGAAATCGGCATCGGCATGGCCATCCACCATGTCCAGTGCCACCAGCGCCTGCAATCGCGCCGGATCATCCACGACCTTCCGAACTTCGTCTGGAAGGTGGGCCCCCTTATCTGTCACTTCCGGTCCTGACGCTTCTGCACTCACAGACTAATCGTTGGCAACGTCGCATGGCGGCAATCGGTTCCAAAGATTTTTCTATGCCGGCTCCGTGGGCGGAGCGGCCTTCGGAACGATTACCTTCAAAGCCAGCGGATGCAATTTGAGGGTCACCGAGCGATCGAGCTTGATGAGCTCGCCATCGATGACCGCATGAGCCCCGCGCTTGCGCTTGGGGAAATGCAGGGTCACCTCGTCGACTTCCTTTTCCGACACCATCGGGCTCTCCCGCCAGGTGCCCATGAACAGGTCCATCGTCAGCCGCAGCAGCTCGGAGGTCGAAACCGGCGCCGCGACATAGACACCCAGGACACCGGCATCGAGCCGGTCGGCATGGATTCGCCCCTCTCCCAGCGGATTGTTGGAAATGGCAATGCCCGAAACGCGGCGCTTGTCCACGCCCTTGGGCATGCGAAGCTCAGCCTCGAATTGCGGCGGATTGATCGCCGCGGCGCCGATGGCCCGCAGGCTCGCCAGCATTTTGCCGACGCGGCTGCCATAGCTCATGTTTTCGCGGATACGCACCAGCCTGGCATGGATACCCACGCCGAACTGGTGCACGAATGGCCGGTCATTGGCAGTGGCGATATCCACCGCGCCGATATCACCACCGGCAAGTGCTTCCAGCGCATCCTCCAACGCTAGCGGCACCTTGAGCGCCCGCGCGAAAAGATTCATCGTCCCTGCCGGCAGCACAGCGAGCGGGGTCCCGGTCTCGTAGGCTATCCCGGCCGCGGCCGAGATCGTGCCGTCGCCCCCACCGGCCAGGATGGCATCCACACCAGCGTCCGTTGCCGCTTCACGCAGCGCCGCCTCAACCGCGCGGCCGGCAACGACGCGGCAGTCTAGCTGATGTCCATGCCGCGCGAAGGTCGCCACGGCCCCGGCGCAGAAAGCATCGAGATCCATGGTCCGCAGCGTTCCGCCATCGCGGTTGAGAACGGCAATAATACGCAAGCCTAGTCTCCTGCCGGCCGATGCCGGGTCACCTGTTCATATCAATGGCCGCCGGCGCTGTGGCGGACCATCCCAGCCGGCCACCTCCATCAGCCCGCTCATGTCGAGCACTTCGCACGCCCGGTCGAGCCACCGGATCATGGCCAGATCGGCAAGCCGGCGCAGTGTCTTGTTAGTATGCACGATGGACAGGCCCAGCGTATCGGCAACGTGCATCTGGGTGATCGGCAGATAGAGGCTGTGGCTCGAGACCAATCCTACCGACGCCGCGCGGTGATAGAGAAATGCAATCAGATAGGCAGCCCGTTCCAGCGCACTACGCCGCCCAAGGCTGAGCAGGTGGTCATCCAGCATGCGCTCTTCCTGCGCCGCCAGCCAGGTAATGTCGAAGCCCAGGCCGGGATGGTTGCCGAACAGCTCGTTGAGGCGATCGCGCTGAAACACGCAGAGCACGAGTGGCGACAGCGCCTCCACCGAGTGCTGCATTTCCCCGATCACCGAGCCCTGCAGACCCACCAGGTCTCCGGGCAACATGTAATTGAGTATCTGCCGGCGCCCATCCTCCAATGTCTTGTAACGAAAGGCCCAACCCGACAGCAGTGTATAGAGATGCGCGCTGTGATTGCCCTCGGACAGGAGCGTGGTGCCGGTTTCGGCCACCAGTTCGCCGGTCTTGAAGGATGACACGAAGCGTAGCTCTGCCGGCGCGAATTCGCGAAAGCCTGGCATGGCTCGCAGGGGACACTGCTCGCAGGGCACCCTGCGTCCGGAACCGGGCAGAACAAGACTCACAGGGCACCACGACGCTGATTGGAGGACCTGACCTCCAACGCGATGGTGAATAACCCGTTCCCCGACATGTCAAACTTAAATGACAGTCGTGCCGTTTGCGGCCCATGAGTGGCCAAAAGGTTGCGAAATTCCATGCTCACCGGCCAGACTGCCCTCGTCGTCGAGGAAGAATTCCTGATTGCCCTCGATATCCAGCGCATGCTCGAGGCGCTGGGCGTGGGGCAGACCCTGTTCGCCCGCACGCCTGCCGAAGCCGAGCAATTGCGGGCCCGCTGGCCGGAAGTGGCCTTGGCCGTCGTCGAAGTCCGAACCGGCGACGCCCAGGCCCTGGCTTTGGCCGAAGGCCTCACGACCACTGGAATTCCCACCGTGCTGATCACGGCCGATATCAATGCCCGGCACGGAATAGCCGGGATGCTGGCACTGCCGGTCGTCATCAAGCCAATCCCCGAAGCGGACATGGCAACCGCCATCCGCCGGGCGCTCTCCGCCCGACAGGGCTAGAATGAGTGATTGGTCGTGGTCACCTGCGCCGAAACCGCATCGGGACCATAATCGGCCTCGCCTGAGATCTTGAGTATATCCTGCAGGCGCGTACGGGCCCGGCTCACGCGGCTCTTCATCGTGCCGACTGCACAATCGCAGATTTCCGCTGCTTCCTCATAGGAGAAGCCGGACGCCCCGATCAGGATCACCGCTTCGCGCTGGTCGTCGGGCAATTGTGCCAGGGCCTTCTTGAAGTCCTGCATGTCCATCGAGCCATACTGTGCCGGATGCACCGAGAGGCGCTCGGTGAACGAGCCGTCGCTGTCTTGTACCTCGCGGCCGCGCTTGCGCATCTGGCTGTAGAATTCGTTGCGCAGGATGGTGAAGAGCCAGGCCTTGATATTGGTACCCATCTCGAAGCTGGACTGCTTGGCCCAGGCCTTCATGACGGTGTCCTGCACCAGGTCGTCGGCCTTGTCATGCTTGCCGGTCAGCGACACGGCAAAGGCGCGCAGGCTGGGCAATGTGGCCAGCATCTCGCGCTTGAACGTCGTCGGTTCCGCGGTCACGCCGTCACTCTCCGTCACGAGCAGCATTCTTTGCTTTCTGTGCCTGCTCGGCATTGTCGAGCTTCTCCAGCAGGTCGAGCAATTGCTCGGGAACACCTTCATCCTGCACGGCGCCATAAAGGGCGCGCAACCGAGCGCCGATGTCCGTGTTTGGACCCAGCCCATCGTCCGCCCGGGCCGCCTGCGTACGCATGCGTTGCTGGGTCACCAGTCTATCCTTCATCATGCCGTGTCTTGACCGTCAGAGTGTTGAGTTTATCGTATTTGGCGATGCTAATGCATGCTGAGCAAAAAAGTTCCGCTTCTTCTGGAACTTTGACAGCGAAATGTCGTTTTCCGATTTCGTGTAATCACGAGCCGCAAAGCGTCACTGGGAGTTCACTTAATGACTTTGTCCACGCGGATCGCTCCGCATCTGCCGTATCTGCGGCGGTTTTCGCGCGCTGTCACCGGGTCGCAGACATCGGGGGATGCTTATGTCGCCGCCACGCTGGAAGCGCTGATCGCCGATGTTTCCCTGTTCCCCGAAGCATCCAACGATCGTATCGCGCTCTACAAGCTGTTTTCCGCCCTATTCTCGTCGGCCGCAGTGAACGTGCCCCAGCCGACATCCACCTATGCCTGGGAAAAGCGGGCGGCAGCCAATCTCGCCAATCTGGCGGAGCGGCCGCGCCAAGCCTTCCTGCTGGTGGCCGTCGAGGGCTTCACGCATGGACAGGCGGCCGAAATCCTGGGCGTTTCCGATGCTGAATTCGCCTCCCTGCTCGAGGAGGCCTCGATTGAGATTTCTCGCCAGGTAGCCACCGAGATCATGATCATCGAGGATGAACCGCTGATCGCCATGGATATCGAGCAGCTTGTCGAAAGCCTCGGCCATAAGGTGGTGAGCGTCGCCCGCACCCACAAGGAAGCAGTCAACCTCTTCGCCCAGAGCCAGCCGCGCATGATCCTGGCCGATATCCAGCTTGCCGATGGCAGCTCGGGCATCGATGCGGTTAACGACATCCTCAACCACCATTCGGTACCGGTGATCTTCATCACCGCCTTCCCGGAGCGCCTGCTGACCGGCGAGCGGCCCGAGCCGACTTTCCTCGTCACCAAGCCGTTCAATCCCGACATGGTGAAGGCCCTTATCAGCCAGGCCCTGTTCTTCGACGAAGGTTCACGCGCCGCCGCGTGATAGCCCTGTCGGCACTGACGGAAGGCCGGGAAAGTCCCGGCCTTTTTTGTCGCCTCAACAGGAACCCGCCATCACCAGATTCGTTGTGCTCTCAATAACTTCACCAAGGAGAGATACCATGCTCTACTATGCACTGGTCTTCCTCGTTATCGCGCTTGTGGCAGGTATTCTGGGTTTCGGCGGCATTGCCGGCGCCTCGGCTGGTATTGCGCAGATTCTGTTCTTCCTGTTCCTTGCCTTCCTGGTTATCTCGCTCGTTATCGGCTTCATCCGGCGTGCCTGATCCCGGCCTAGCGCCCGACCGGGTTTGACACGGCTTCGCCTCCGCGGAGCCGTTCTTTTTCCCGGTCCTTTCACGAGTACCCCCATGCCAGCCTTGACCAGCGACCGCGAGATGCAGAACAGGCTGAATGCCCTGTCTGTCGGTCTGCGGGATAGTGGCATCTGCGTACTGCATCAGGATAGCGACCACCGCTTCGACCTTGTCGAAAATGCCCCGGCAAGCTGGTCGCGCCAGAGCATACTCGGTCTGCGGGAGGCCGACATTCTGCCCGCCGCCATTGCGGCCGATTTCGCTGCCGCTCATGAACGGTGCCGGCGCGATGCCACCGAGCAGACGATGTCCTTTGAACTGGGCGAAGGCCTGCGCCGCCGTCATTTCGACATCCGCATGCTTCCCGACGAAACCGGCGTCACGGCGATCGTCACCGATACAACCGAAGAGCAGGCCCGGGAACTCGCCGTGGCCGCGCTGCTGCGCGAGGTGAGCCATCGCTCGAAGAACCTGCTCGCAATCGTGCAGTCTGTCGCCATGCAGACGGCCCATCACAGTACCAGCACCCAGGATTTCCTCGACAAGTTCCGCGGGCGTCTCCATGCCCTGTCGGGCACACAGGATCTGGTGACCGAGAGCAATTGGCGCGGCACCTTCCTGCAGTCGCTGATCGCCTCGCAGCTTGCCCGGGTCGGCCCGGCGGCCCTCGCCAATGTCCGTGTGACCGGCGAGAACCCGCTGCTCGGCCCTAACGCCTCCCTGCATATCGGTCTGGCCATCCACGAATTGGGGGCCAATGCCATGCTGCATGGCGCCCTGGCCAATAGCGATCCGGGCCATGTCTGGATCGATGCCCACATGGAGGAAAGCGCCAGCGGGGTCGCCAGTCTCGTCATCGAATGGCAGGAAACCGGTATCGCGGCATGGAAGCGCCAGCCCCATTTCGGCACACTGGTGCTCGAACGCATCGTGCCGCTATCGGTCGGCGGTACGGCCGATTTCAGCATCGAGTCCGACGGCGTGCGTTACCGGCTCGTCGTCCCGGCCGACCAGTTCGAGGCCTGAGCCGGCAGCAGGTCGTCGGTCCGGCCGGTCCAGTGATAGACCACGAGCCCGATCCACTCTTTCATGGCAACGGTTGCCGTCTGCAGATTGGCCACCGGCTCGGCAATATCGATGCCGAAACGCTCTATGCCCGAACTGCGATAGTCGGTCGGCCAGGCAATGGCCGTGATGCCCGCCTTGCGGAACAGGCCGATGGATCGCGGCATGTGGAAGGCCGACGTCACCAGCAATACCGTGCCGGGCTCCGGTCCCAGCAATTCGGCGGTATAGCCGGCATTCTCGTCGGTATTGCGCGCCTCGCCTTCCAGCACCAGCCGCTCCGGCGCCACGCCAAAGGCCAGTAGCAACCGTTGCATTGTGACCGCCTCGGATTCCGCTCCGGCCAGTATGGCCGCGACCCCGCCAGTCAGGACGATCCGCGCCCGTGGATAGAGCTGCGCCAGCCGGATTGTCTCGATCAGCCGATCGCCTGCGTCATTGGTCTCGGTCACCCGCCGTGCCGTGCTGATCCGTGCGTCCGTCGCCCCGCCCAGCAATACGATGGCATCGACGTGCCCGGGCAATTGGGCGGGCCGCTGAAATCGGCCTTCGAGCGGCGCTATGGCCACCGCCCCGATGTTGGTGAAGCTGGCAAGGCTGAGGATCACCAAGCCCAGGCCACCCAGCACGACCGCCGGCCACCGGCGATGCAGCAGGATCAGAACCACCGCGCCCAGTCCACACAGGAAGGCCACGCTGAGCGGTTGCGCCAGCAGCCAGAACACTTTGGAAACCACATAGAACATGCCGCGCCTCATCGATTCTGCGTCTGCACCATAGGTCGGCGCCGGCATGCAGGCGACAGGGCCGTCCCCAGCCACGTACCGCCAATACATCATTTTCCTTGCTATATGCCGTGCTTTTGCTTTTCTTGACGGCGGTCAAGATTGCCAGCCTCAAAATAAGGCAATCGCCAGTCAGGGAAGTGTCCGCTCCGGCGGGCCAAAGGTGAATATGGCGCAAGTTGCCGCCGTCGCGGACAAATGGCCGGTCGTGGCCATCCGCGACTTGCACAAGTCATTCGGCCAGTTGGAAGTGCTCAAGGGCATTTCCTTTTCCGCCAGCGAGGGCGAGGTCATCTCGCTGATCGGATCGTCGGGCTCAGGCAAGTCGACGCTGCTGCGCTGCATCAACATGCTCGAAGTGCCCGACAGCGGCTCCGTCTCCATTGACGGCGAGGAGATCAAACTGCGCGGCACTGGCCCGCACCGGCAGATCGGCGACGAACACCAGATCCGCCGCATTCGGTCCGAGCTGGGCATGGTGTTCCAGAGCTTCAATCTCTGGTCCCACCTCACCATTCTCGAAAACGTCATGGAGGCGCCGCTCATCGTGCAGAAGCGCGCCCGCGGCGAAGTCGAGGAAGAGGCTCTGGCCATGCTTGCCAAGGTCGGTATCCGTGAGAAGGCTGATGCCTATCCCGCCCAGCTTTCCGGCGGCCAGCAGCAACGCGCCGCCATCGCCCGAGCCCTTTGCATCAACCCGCGCGTCATGCTGTTCGACGAGCCGACCTCCGCGCTCGATCCCGAGCTCGAAGTCGAAGTGCTGCGAGTCATCAAGGTGCTGGCTGACGAAGGCCGCACCATGATCCTGGTCACCCATGACATGGAATTCGCCCGCTCGGTCAGCGACCGCGTCATCTTCCTGCATCAGGGCATGATCGAGGAAGAAGGTTCGCCCGAGCAGGTTTTCGGCGCCACGCGATCGGCGCGCCTCAAGCAATTCCTCAACGCCGCCAGTCACGAGTGACGGCGTTGATGACAAGCCCGGAAAACGGGTAACGACAACAAGAAAAACCAACGGAGAAACAGATGAAGAAGCTCATCCTCGCAGCCGTGGCCACGCTGGCTCTCGGCTCTGCGGTCCAGGCGCAGGAAACGGTGCGTATCGCCACCGAAGGTGCCTATGCGCCCTGGAACTTCCTGAACGATGCCGGTGCCCCTGCCGGCTTCGAGATCGATCTGGGCAATGCCATCTGCGCCCAGGCCGGCCTCACCTGCGAGTGGATCACCAATGACTGGGACTCGATCATCCCGAACCTGCTCGCCGGCAACTACGACGTGATCATGGCTGGCATGTCGATCACCGAAGAGCGCCTGCAGACCATCGACTTCACCCAGAACTACTTCCCGCCCGACCCGTCCAAGTTCATCGCTGCGGCCGGCTCGGGCATCGACCCGTCGGCCCTCGAAGGCAAGCGCGTCGGTGTCCAGGGCGGCACGATCCAGGCCGCCTATGCCGAGGAAAACCTCGGCGCCACCAATACCGTAGTCTCCTTCGGCACGGCCGATCAGGCCATGGCTGATCTGGCCGCCGGCAATCTCGATACCATCCTGGCCGATGGCGCCTATCTCGAGCCTGTCGTGGCGGCCTCCAGCGGCGCGCTGGAATTCGTCGGCGAAGACGTGATGATCGGTGACGGCGTGGGCGCCGGCATCCGCAAGGACGAAGCCGACCTCAAGGCCAAGTTCAACGATGCGCTGACCGCCCTCAAGGCCGATGGCACCGTCGACAAGCTGATTGCCCAGTGGTTCGAGGGCCGCGGGCCCTACTTCGCCGAATAATCCGGCTTGCCGGGGTGGGGAAACCCACCCCGGCCTTCCCTGAAAGACTGCCATGCCAGCGCCCTTGCCCCGGACCATCAGCCCATGAGCGAAGACATCGCCTTCTGGCTGAGCTATCTCACCAATGGCAAGCATCTCACCTGGTATGCGAGCTTCCAGTTCACCATCTTCGCCGCCGTCTTCGGCGGGGCACTTGCTGTCATCTTCGGGCTGATCGGCGCCACCTTCAAGAATTCGCGCTTCCTGCCACTGCGCCTCATCGGCACGGTTTACTCGTCCATCGTGCGCGGCGTGCCGGACGTGCTCTTCTTCCTGTTCTTCCCGCTGGCTTTCGAGCAATCCGTGGAATGGTTCATCGCCAGCCAGGTCTGCACGCCCGAGCTGATTGCGGCCCAGTCGGCCGCCTGGCCGCCCTGCAAGGAGGCCAACTGGTTCCTTGGCACGCCCGAATACCTGATCCTCGCCTCGGTATCGCTGGGACTGGTCTATGGCGCCTTCGCCACCAATGTCATCCATGGCGCCCTGCGCTCAGTGCCCAAGGGACAGCTCGAGGCGGCCCGTGCCTATGGCATGAGCGCCAGCCAGCTCCTCTGGCGCGTGCATATCCGCCAGATGTGGGTCTATGCGCTGCCCGGCCTCAGCAATGTCTGGATGCTCATCATCAAGGCGACCTCGCTGCTCTCGCTGCTGCAGATCGCCGATATCGTGCTCTGGGCCGACCGGCTCGGCGCGCCCAATTTCCTGCCCGCTGTCGGCCTCGTGCATGAGGATTGGCGCTGGCGCTACTATCTCGTGCTCTTCGTCTTCTACATCCTGGTGACGCTGATCTCCGAAAAGGTCTTCGAGGCCATCATGCGGCGCGCCGGCCGCGGCATATTGAGCGAGGCCCGCTGATGCTCGAGCGCCTCCTCCAGGAAATCGCCCTCTTCGCGCCGGCCGTGGTGTTCAATATCTATTTCGCCGCCGCCTCCATCCCCCTCGGCTTTGTCTTTGCGATCTTCCTGGCGCTGGGCAAAGCCTCGTCCAATCCGCTGATCTCGCGCCTCAGCCGGGGCTATATCTATGCCTTCCGCGGCTCGCCGCTCTTCATCCAGTTCTTCATGCTCTATTCGCTGGCCCTGTCCTTCAATGTCGGGCTGTGGAAGCCATGGGGCATTTCCTGGTTCGTGCTGCACCCGCTCTTCATCGGTCCGCTGGTGCTGACGCTCAACACCGCCGCCTACACCGCCGAGATTTTCTATGGCGCCCTGCGCGCCGTGCCGCGCGGCGAGATCGAGGCCGCCCGCGCCTATGGCATGAGCCGCGCGCAGCAGTTCCGCCATGTCATCTGGCCCAATCTCATCCGGCTTGCCTGGCCCGCCTATACCAACGAGGTCGTGTTCCTGTTCCACGCAACGGCCATCGTCTATTTCGCGCTACCGGTCATCGGCCAGCAGAAGGACCTGATGATAACGGCCAAGGAACTGTTCGAGCGCGACTACAATGCTTTCCTGCATTTTTCCGTGGCAGCGCTCTATTATCTCGCGGTGACGCTGGTGGTTTTCTTCCTGTTCGGGCTGGTCTATCGACGGCTCATGCGCCATATGCCGGCTGCGCCCGGCATGCGCTTTGCGCCCAAATGGCTGCGCTGAAAGAAGACGAAAATGAGCTTTGAACTGCACCGCACGGTGCTGACCGGCGACACGCCCGGCACCGTCACCGACCTCTATTGGTACACGGCCGGCCCCGCCGATGCCGAGACACGCATTCACCTGCAAGCGGCGCTTCATGCCGACGAGCAGCCGGGCACGATGGCCCTGCATCATCTGCTGCCCATGCTGCGCGCGGCCGATGAAGCCGGCCAGCTCAAGGCGCAGTTCACTATCTTCCCCTCGGTCAACCCGCTGGGCCTCGCCAACTATTCACTGCGCCATCATATCGGCCGCTACGACATCGAGACCGGCGTGAACTACAACCGCCGCTGGCCCGACCTCTATCCCCAGGTCGCCCAGGCCATTGCCGGCAAGCTGACGGACGATCCAAAGGCCAATATCGCCACCATCCGCGCCGCTGTTGCCACCTGGATCGGTAGTCAGCGCCCCGCTACGGCGATCCAGCAGCTCCGCCTGCTGATCCTCAAATCGGCCGCAGCGTCCGACATCGTGCTTGACCTGCATTGCGACGATGACAGCCTCAAGCACATCTTCACCTCGCCCGAGCTGATGCCCGGCCTGCAGGACCTGGCCGACTGGATGGGCGTCGCCGCCACCCTCACCGCCGAGGACAGCGGCGGCGGTTCATTCGATGAGGTCCTGCCCACGCTCTATCGCAAGGCGCGGCTCGCCAATCCTGACCATCCAATCCCGATAGGCGCCGAAACGGCCACGCTCGAATATCGCGGCCGCGCCGACAGCTTCGACAGCATCGGCAAGGAAGACGCCGCCGGCCTTTTCGGCTTCTTCGCCGGCCGCGGCCTCATCGCCGCCGATCCCGGCAGCAGACCGGCCGCCGCGCCGGCGCCAACCCCCTTCGAGGCGACCGAAGTGCTGCGCGCCGATGCCCCGGGCCTGCTGGCCTATAGGGTGGAACTGGGCGACCGCGTCAGCAAGGGTCAGCCTGTTGCCGATCTCATTGCCATGGACGGACCGGACGCTTTCATGGCCCGCCGCCCGATTGTTTCGGGCACCGATGGCTTCGTATTGTCGCGTGTGGCGGGAAAATACGTGGTGCGCGGCGGCGCTATCGCCAAGATCGTCGGCAGCCAGATCCTGCCCGCGCGTGCCGGCGCCTACCTGCTGGAAGACTGACAAGCAAAAAGACCGGCGCCTGTAGCGCCGGTCCCAAATTCGTTTCGGTGAAACGATCAGTAGCTGCTGGGCGACATCGGCGCCTGGCAGCCGCCGCTACCGGCAGCAGCCGTCAGCAGGAACAGCGTCGCAAACAGCGACCTCATCTTGCCGACCTTCTTGGGTGCAACGTCTTTCTTTTCCGTCATGTGCCTGCCTCCACGTACAAACTAAGCATTGAACCATAGCCCGACCGTCCCGGCTTCGCTTTAGTCAGCGTCTCATCAGATGCTCCAGCGTATCGGTATCCCGGCATTTCGCGGGGCAGTCTACAACCAGTTAAGACCAATGCTCAGAGCGGCGCAAGAGACAGCGTGAGCACAATCACCAGCGGCGCGATTTCCGCCCCCGGCTGCCGCAAGGGCGGCCAGCCCCAGGCCCATCGTCCGCGCATGCCACGCGATATCAGCCGCACCAGCAGGTGCCCGCCAACCGCCAGCGCCGCCGCCAGCTGCATGCTGACCGTGGCAAGTCCCGCCGCTGCCGCCAGCGTCAGCATCGTCCCGGCAAGTTCCGCCAGCCGCAGGTCCACAGGCAGGCG
Organism: uncultured Devosia sp.; assembly: GCA_966192215.1. GTDB lineage: Bacteria > Pseudomonadota > Alphaproteobacteria > Rhizobiales > Devosiaceae > Devosia. The sequence goes on from CBIGSA010000010.1 coordinate 22,849, forward strand.
CTTTTCGGGCACGGCATGGCAGCAATCCGCCGAAACACAGGCCGCCTTCGCCAACAGATACGCGACGTTGATGCCGATACCGAAGCCTAGCAGCACCGGGCTGCCATCCCAACCCATGAGACGCACGCCGCCCCAGAGCAATAGTGCGAACAATGTCGCTCCCGCTGAGGCACCGGACCAGCTCGCCGGCGCCGGCTCTTTCCTGCCCCGCATGACCGCGATGATGATCCGATAACCCGTGCCCCCGATGAAGCTCGCGCCGAACAGGAAACCCAGCCCGACCGCCAGCCACAGCGATGATTGCGGCCAGACCGTCGCGGCAATCAGCCCGAATGCGGCCGATGCCGCCACGGCCCCTGATAGCCGGAGGGTGAGAGTGTGACTTGCACTTGTCATGGTTCGACTCGGCCTCGACGCTGCTTCAGTCTGACGTTTCGCCCCCGCCAATGCTTGGTCAAGCGTCTCATGACTTGTCAACCGATCTCATGAGGCCAGCCCTTGCAGCATTTTAGCCCTTCATGCCACCGTGCCGGTGAAGAGGAGACGCGCAGTGGCCGACAGCACCGGACTACATTGGGACTGGGCCGCCTCATGCTGGGAATGGGACCCCGCCAGCGGCCCTTGGCGGCCCGAAAATGGCGGCCCCGCTGATACGGTTCGTCTCGACATTTCCACCGCCGGGCTGCCCGCGAATCAGGCCTACGACTTCTGGCGCAACGTGGTGTTCTACAATTTCAGCGCCCGGCGACCCAATGACGAGCAGCGCCGCCGCTACCACGCCGAAGGCACAGCCTTCTTCACGGCCGGCGCCTCCATTGGCATTTCCAGCACTGACAGTCTGTTTGGCGGCCGCCATATTGCCCAGCATCGCGCCGATGGCCTGGACGATATCACCCTCGGCTATATCGCCGAGGGCATGCGCTGGCAGGTGGACGAGGACGGCGAGCATCGCGCCTGTGCCGGCGAATTCTATGTCTATGACGCGGCCAGGGCCTCCGAAGTCGGCTGGTCGCGCGGCGGCGGTGTCTATCTCGCCCTCTCCCGCGAAACGGCGCTGCGGGCCGGTTGCCCACCCGACATGACGCCCAACATGCTGGCCCGCATGCTGGCCAAGTCTCCGGTGGCGCCCTTCCTCGCCGCGCAATTCGCCCTGCTCTGGCGACAGGGGCGAGGCATGTCGGGTGCCGATATGGGTCACCTTTTCCCGGCCATGACCGCATTGGCCCAGGCCGCGCTGGCGCCGGCCGGCACGCCGGAAACCGAGGGGTTCGAGCCCGGGCGCCTCGCTGCGGCCTGCCGCTTCATCCGCGCCCATCTGGGCGACGAGGACCTGTCGCCCGACCGTATCGCGGCGGCCATCGGCTGCTCGCGCGCCACGCTCTATAGGCTCTTTGCCGACCACCCCATGACGATCGCCGAATATGTCCGTGAATGCCGCCTGCAGGCAGCGATGACGGCTCTGTCTCGCCGCCCCGGCGGCAGCGTGTCGGCGGTGGCTGCCCGGTTGGGCTTTACCGACCCCTCCACCTTCAGCCAGGCCTTCCGCCGCCGCTTCGGCGTCAGCCCGCGTGACGTTGGTCGCTCGCCAGTGCCGTGAGCTTGGCCTCCGCCTCGGCCTTCAGAGCCGGCCCCTGCGGCAGCACATGCGTCAGCAGGTAATGCGGCAGGTCGATATGGTCGAGCGGGCGGGCGAAATAGAAGCCCTGCAACTGGTGGCAGGCGATCTCGGACAGGAATTCCGCCTGCGCCTGCGTCTCGACGCCCTCGGCGGTGATCTTGAGCTTCAGCGTTTTCCCCAGTGAGGCGATCGCCTTGAGAATGTCGCGCGCCACTTCGTCGTCGCTCGATGCTTCCACGAAACTCCGGTCAATCTTGATCTTGTCGAAGGGGAATTTGAGCAGGTAGCTCAGGCTGGAATAGCCGGTGCCGAAATCGTCCATGGCCACGGTCACGCCCAGCGCGCGGATTTCGCCGAGCTTTTCCACCACCTCTTCCGGATTTTCCATCAACAGGCCCTCGGTGATCTCGATTTCCAGCCGCGGCGCGGCCAGACCCGAAACAGCCAGGGCGCGCTTGACCACCATGGAAATATCCGAGCGCCGAAAATGCTTGGCAGACAGGTTCACCGCCACCGTCAGGTGATCGGGCCAGTTCGCCGCCGCCAGGCAGGCCTGCAGGATGGTCCAGTCGCCGATATCGACGATGAGGTTGGACTGCTCGGCAATAGGGATGAACTCGGCGGGCGCCACCAGTCCGCGGATCGGGTGGTTCCAGCGCACCAGCGCCTCGAACCCAGTCGGCCGCGCGTCCTCCGCCGAAACCAGCGGCTGGTAATAGAGCACCAGCTCGTTGTTGTTGATCGCGTCGCGCAGTTCAACTTCCAGCAGCCGCCGCTCGCGCGCCTCGGAATCCATCTGGCTTTCAAAGAAGCGATAGACCGAGCGGCCATCGGCCTTGGCGCGGTAGAGCGCCAGGTCGGCATTGCGCAGGATCTGATCCGGTCGCGTGCCGTTCATCGGCGCCATGGCAATGCCGATGCTGACCCCGATATTGATCTGGTCGTCGTCGATCAGGGTCGTACCTGCGTCAGCGAAGGCCGCCCGCT
>CBIGSA010000011.1:0-25267 GCA_966192215.1 uncultured Devosia sp.
CTGGACCACCTGGCTGCTGCTGGGTGGGCGCGGTTCGGGCAAGACCCGGGCCGGCGCCGAATGGGTCAGGAGCCTGGTGGCGCAGAAGATCGGGCCAATCGCCCTGGTGGGTGAAACCATGACCGAAGCGATCTCGATCATGGTGCGGGGAGAAAGCGGCATCCTCAACGTGACGCCCGAACTCGAGCGGCCGACATTGCGCGGCAACCAGTTGTTCTGGCCAAACGGCGTCAAGGCGAGCGTGATGTCGGCCTCGGACCCCGACAGGTTTCGCGGCCCACAATTCGCGGCGGCCTGGTGTGACGAGATCGCGAAATGGCCGCATGGGGAAGATGCCTGGGACCAGCTACAATTCGGCCTGCGCCTGGGCGACCGGCCCCGGCAACTGGCAACGACGACGCCAAGGCCGACGCGGTTGCTCAAGCGGTTGCTGACCGACGAGCATACTATCGTGACGCATATGACGACGGAGGAGAACCGGCGGCAACTGGCGCCGCAATTCCTCGAAGCCGTGGTGGCGCGCTACCGGGGCACGGTGTTGGGCCGGCAGGAGCTCGATGGCGAACTGATCGAAGACCTGCCCGGTGCGTTGTGGCAGCGCGGCATGTTCCGGCCTTACCAGGGCGAGGCGGTCGGGCGCATCGTTGTGGCGGTGGACCCGCCGGTGACAGGCAATGCGGGCTCGGATGCCTGCGGCATTATCGTGGCCGGACGGGTGGGCGAGGGTGCTGCCGTGCTGGAGGATTGCACGCTGCACCAGGTGCTGCCGCTCGACTGGGCACGGCGGGCCGTGGCCGCCTATCACGCGCATGAGGCCGACAGCATCGTGGTGGAAGTGAACCAGGGCGGCGACATGGTGCCGGCCGTGATCGCGCAGGTCGATCCGGCCGTGCCGGTGCGCATGGTGCGGGCCAGCCGGGGCAAGTGGAGCCGGGCCGACCCGGTGGCGGCGCTCTATGCCCGCGGGCTGGTGTGCCATGCGGCAGGATTGACGGCGCTGGAAGACGAAATGTGCAGCTTCGGCGTGGACGGCTTGAGCGACGGCCACTCGCCCGACCGCGTGGATGCGCTGGTCTGGGCGATGACGGACCTGCTGCTGAACGAGACACGGCCGCAGATACGCGGGCTTTAAGGACAGATAACATGCCGAACTGGATTTCGCGCCTCTTGGGCGGGCAGACAAACACGCCCCATGAAAGGAAGTCGTTCAGCGGCCACACGCTGCTGAGCCTCAACCAGCTCGGCGCGGCGAACTGGAGTAATCGGGGTTTTGCGAGCCTCGTGAACCAGGGATTCGCGCGCAATCCGGTGGTCTATCGTTGCGTGCGGCTGATTGCCGAGACGGCCAATCGCGTGCCCCTGGTGGTCAGCGAAGGCGGGCAGCGGGTGGACGAGCATCCCCTGGCTACACTGCTGGCGCGGCCCAATGGGCGGCAATCGGGCGGGGAAATGCTCGAAGCGGTCTATGCCTATCTGCAAACGGCCGGGAATGCCTATCTGCAAGCGGGCATGGTGGATGGCGAGGTCAAGGGCCTGTTCTGCCTGCGGCCGGACCGCATGAAGGTGGTGGCCGGGGCCGATGGCTGGCCCATGGCATATGACTATACCGCCGGCGGGCGCACCACGCGGCTGCGGCAGGACAGCATGCCGGTGCCGTCGGTGCTGCATATGGCATTGTTCCACCCGATGGACGATCACTATGGCATGGCGCCGCTGGAGGCGGCACAAACCAGCCTCGACATCCACAATGCCGCCGGCACGTGGAACAAGGCTTTGCTCGACAATGCCGCGCGGCCGAGTGGAGCGCTGGTCTATTCGGCGGGCGGACAGAGCCTGCGGGCCGACCAGTTCGAGCGGCTCAAGCAGGAGCTGGAGCAGAACTTTTCCGGCGCCGGCAATGCCGGACGGCCGATGCTGCTGGAGGGCGGGCTGGACTGGAAGACCATCGCGCTCAGTCCGCGCGACATGGATTTCATCGAGGCCAAGCATGCCGCGGCACGCGACATCGCGCTGGCCTTCGGCGTGCCGCCCATGCTGCTCGGCATTCCCGGCGACAATACCTATGCCAACCTGGCCGAAGCCAATCGCGCCCTGTGGCGGCAGACGCTGATCCCGCTGGTAGTGCGCGTGGCCGACGAATTGAGCAACTGGCTGTCGCCGGCTTTCGGCGGCGCGGTGGTGAGCCCCGATTTCGACGGCGTTGAGGCACTGGCCGAGGATCGCGCGGCGCTGTGGAGCCGAGTGGGTGGCGCCGATTTCCTCACCGACGCGGAGAAGCGGGCCATGCTGGGAATCGGGGGGCCATGAGCGATGAACCGGCCCATGGGTTCAATACTGCGGGCGATTGCTGCCGTTCGGTTTGCAACCCTGGAGATCAAATTCGATCTGCTGCTTCGAGCATTGGAGCGGCGCTACCGACCCGATCAGCCGAGAGCGCCGAAAGGCACGCCGGAGGGGCGGGCAGTGGATCGAGGACCGCGTCCGAATCGCACAGGTTGGTCCGCGGTGCGACGGGTTCTCCAGTGGCTGTCAGCTTGGCGGCAGTTTTGGGACCACGGGGATGTACCACATCTCTGGCAAGCGGTATTGTCGAGATTGCGCGATAAAGTTTCTGGGCCTTCAGGGACTACCCTACGAGGAGCAGCGAGAAACGCTGCGGGGATTCGACAAAAAGGATTGATGGGAGCCTTTTATGCCCTCGAGAGAACAAGTGCTCGCGGAGGTCAACGCAGGCGATATAGTTTTTGGCGTTGGCACGGGTGGACAGCCAAAGTTGCTGCTCGTTTATAGGGTCTACGAAGACGGGCTCTCAGCCCGGCATATCACGACCCAAACGAATTATCGGTTCGGCCGCAACGGTAAGACCCGCGTTTATGCCGATGGCGGCCAGGTTACCATCGTGTCGACCGCTCGGCTTGATGCGGAGCAGTATGAGGTCGCCATTGGGCTGGATCGCAAAGCTGCCGCGCGGCCAGAATACCCCGATACCATTCTGACGCCGGCGGAAATTGAACTTATGGTCACACACAGGAGCTTCTTCGAAGCACATCTGCTGCCAGCTTAGCTAGCGCTGTGGCGACAGACGCTGATCCCGCTGGCGGTGCGGGTGGCCGACGAATTGACCACCTGGCTGTCTCCGGCTTTCGGCGGGGCGGTGGTGAAGCCGGATTTGGATGGGGTCAAGGCGCTGGCGGAGGATCGGCGGCGTTGTGGAGCAGGGTGGGCGGCGCGGAGTTTCTGAGCGACGCGGAGAAGCGGGCGATGCTGGGGGTGGGAGAGCGGGTGACCCGGTGCCGAAAAGTTCAGCTTTGTGCCGTTAGTGCGAGACCAGTTGCTGGCCGATTATAAGGCCGAGCATCTCATCGATGCGGATATTGCTCAGCGCTTCGAAATACCCGAAGAATTGGTGATTGCGTTGATGGACGGTTACTACGATGAGGTTTTCGAGACTCTGATCATAGGTCCTCGGCAAACTGCCATCCACGCGGTCGCTGCCACTCGCTGAACTAGCCGAACGCTACTACATATTTGACCGACATGAAGCCCGCCTTCCGGCGGGCTTTTTCATGCCCGGAGGACACCATGGACGACCTGACCAGAACCGTCATCGAGCGGGGTGATCTTGCACACCTTGCGCTGTTCCTGTGGGCGAGCGGGGCCAGTGCACTGCTGGTGTGGAGCCTGCGCGAGATGGCCAAGGTGAATCAGCACTTCAACGACTTCGTGCAGGAGATCGCGAGTTTGAATCGGCTTTTCAGGAAGGATGACTAAGCCCATGGCCAACAAGAACAATCGGGAGAATGCGCAGCAGACCTTCCGGCAATTTGCCTGGAACCTGGCGGGAACGCTGGCCGGCGCCAAGGGGGCGCAGCGGCCGGCGGCGAGCAAGCCGGGCAAGAGCTGATGCAGAAACTTTCCGAGTCGATTCCCATTGACGCCGAAGGGCGGTTTTCGGGCTATGCCAGCATTTTCAACCGGCTCGACAGCGGCGGCGACATCGTCATGCCGGGCGCCTTTGCCAGAAGCCTCGCCAAACGGCGGGACCGGATCAGGCTGCTGTTCCAGCATGACCCCAAGGAGCCCGTAGGCACCTGGGAGGCCATTGGCGAAGATGCCAATGGCCTTTTTGTTGCCGGGCGCCTGGTGCCCGGCGTGCCACGCGCCGATGCGCTGCGGCGATTGATTGAGAATGGAGCGCTCGATGGGCTTTCCATCGGCTTCCGGACCGTCAGGGCCACGCGCGAAGGCGGGCATCGCAAACTATGGCAGGTCGACCTGTTCGAAATCTCGATCGTGACCTTCCCCATGATGGAGGACGCGCGGATCGCGCCCTCCGGATATTCGACCGGCGCCGCCATCGTGGCCGCCACCAACACCATCCGCAACCGATAAGGACAGATGCATGGACATGACCAGTGACGGCCTCGAAACCAAGGCCGGCGCAGGGAGCGACGTTGGCGCGCTCTTTGCCGAATTTTCGCGCGCCTTCGAGGAATTCAAGGCGACCAATGACCAGCGCCTCAAGGACATCGAGAAGCGCGGTTCGGCCGACGGACTGATCGAGGGCAAGCTCGAGCGGCTCAACGCCGTGCTTGACGGGCAGAAGGCAGCGATGGACCGCGTACTGGTGGAACGCGCCCGCCCGCTGCTGGACGGCAAGGCTGCCCAGATCGACGGCGAATACAAGGAAGCCTTTTCCGCCTATGTGAAGCGCGGCGAGGAAAAGGCCCTGTCGGTCGGCGTCAATGCCGATGGCGGCTATGTCGTGCCGGCCGAAACCGAAACGGAGATCACCAGGCTGATGACGGCGGTATCGCCCATCCGCGCCATTGCGGGCGTGCGGCAGGTTTCGGGCTCGGTCTACAAGCGGCCGATCTCGGTGACCGGCCCGGCCACCGGCTGGGTGGGCGAGGCGGCTGCGCGCCCGACCACCAACAGCCAGACGCTGGCCGAGCTGAGCTATCCGACGACCGAACTCTATGCCATGCCGGCCGCCACCTCGGCCTTTCTGGACGATGCGGCCGTGGATGTGGGCCAGTGGATCGCCGACGAGGTGAACGCGGCCTTTGCGGCGCAGGAAACCACGGCCTTCGTGACCGGCAACGGCACCAACAAGCCGACCGGGTTCCTCTCGGCGACCACGGTGGCCGAGGCGAGCTGGAGCTGGGGAAACCTGGGTTACATCGCCACCGGCGCTGCCGGCGCGCTGCCGGCGAGCCATGCCAGCGATGTGCTGATCGACCTAGTCTATGCGCTGAAGGCCGGCTATCGCCAGAATGCGAGCTGGGTGATGAACCGCAAGGTGCAGGGCACCCTGCGCAAGCTCAAGGATGCCGATGGCAACTATCTGTGGCAGCCGGCGGCGACGGCCGATGGGCGGGCACGCTTCATGGGGTTCGACCTGGTCGAGGCCGAGGACATGCCCAATATCGGCGCCAATTCGCTGTCGATTGCCTTTGGCGACTTCCGCCGGGGCTATCTCATCGTCGACCGCCAGGGCGTGAGCGTGCTGCGCGACCCGTTCAGCAGCAAGCCCTATGTGCTGTTCTATACGACCAAGCGCGTGGGCGGCGGCATCGCGGACTATGACGCGATCAAGCTCTTGAAGTTTGCCGCGAGCTGAGCGGCGCTTCGCCGAGTCTTGGTGGATACCCCCTCCTAGCCTCCCCCTGACAGGGGGGGAACAGATCGAGCTTGCGGCACCATCCTCCCCCGACCACCGCGCGGCTCCTCCCCTGTCAGGGGGAGGTTGGGGGGGGTACTCCTCAAAACCAAAAGGCAAAACAATGACTTCCTACCTTCTCGCGGGACCCGCGGAGGAGCCGGTTTCGCTTGCCGAGGCCAGGGCTTTCCTGAGGGTCGACGATACGGCCGAGGACGGGCTGATCACCACGCTGATCGGCGCGGCTCGGCTGCATGTCGAGGGCGTGACGGGGCGGGCGCTGCTGGCGCAGAGCTGGCGCGTCGTGCTCGATGCCTGGCCTGACGATCGGCAGGTGAAGCTGCCGGTGACGCCCTTCATGGCGGTGACGGAAATCACTGCCTATGACGACGCGGGCGCGGCGCATGACGTGCCGCTGAGCCAGTTTCTGAGCGAGCCGGACCGGCTGCTGCTGCCGGCCGATGTGGCTGGCATGCCCACCTTGCGGGAGCGGCAGGGGATCGAGATCGACTATGTGGCCGGCTTCGGCACTGAGCCGGGCGATGTGCCGGTGGATCTGCGCCAGGGGCTGCTCATGCTGGTCGGCTACTGGTTCGAGCACCGCGACGCGGTGATCGTGGCCGGATCGGGCGCTGTGGTGCCCTCGGGTTTCGAGCGCATGGTGGCCGGACATAAAAGGGTGCGGCTATGAGCGAGCGCCTTCCACCCATTGGCACGCTGACCGACCGCGTGCAGCTAAAGCGCCGGGAAATGGCCGGCGAAGACGAGGGCGGCCATGTTGCCCTGTTCGTGCCGGTGACGAGCCTGTGGGCGCGGGTGCGCAGCCTCACCGGCCGGCAGGGCACGAGCGCCGATGGGCGCGCGGTGGAGATTTCTCATTCGGTCGTGGTGCGGTTTCGCAATGACGTGAAACCGGGCGACCGCATGGTCTATCGCGGGCGGAACCTGGATGTAGTGAGCGCAGCGGACCTCAACGGACGGCGGGCTTATTTGAGCTGTGCCTGCAGCGAAACCAGTTTCACGGGATAGGCGATGCACCCGATCAGTGAGTTGCAGGGCGCGCTGGTGGGCGCGCTCAAGGGCGATGCGGCGCTGGTGGCGCTGGTCGGGCCGGATGGCGTGTTCGACGCCGCGCCCAATGGGCGGCCGGCGCCCTACGTGGTGATCTTCAGGCACGACATGATCCAGCGCGATGGCGATGCCGCGCCGGGCCATGAACACCGGCTGCTGCTGCATTGCTGGGGCGACCAGCCGAGCCGCAAACGGGCGCTGGATATGGCCGAGCGCGTGGTCGATGTGGCGATGGCATTTGCCGCGATCGGGATCACGGTGACGCATCGGGAACATGTGCGAACCGAGACGCTGATCGACCGGAATACGGGGCTGGCACGGGCGGCGGTGGGGCTGCGGTTTTTGAGCGAATAGACGCCCACCCACGAGCCGTCACCCTCGGGCTTGACCCGAGAGGACTTCACTTAAGGAACGCACCGCAAGTGTAGTGCCCTCGGGTCAAGCCCGAGGGTGACGATGGAATTTGTGGAACCTTCGGAGATCAACATGGCCGCTCAGAGCGGGAAGAACATGCTGCTCAAGCTCGACCAGACCGGGTCGGGGAGCTTTCTCACCGTGGCGGGCCTGCGCACGCGCGCTTTGGCCTTCAACGCCGCGACCGTGGACACGACCGACCAGGAAAGCGCCGGGCGTTGGCGCGAATTGCTGGCGGGTGGCGGGGTGAAGCGGGCTTCGGTGAGCGGGGCGGGCGTGTTCAAGGACACGGCGTCGGACGCACAGGTGCGCAGCCTGTTCTTCGCCGGAACAATCCGCAACTGGCAACTCATCCTGCCCGATTTCGGCACCGTGCAGGGGCCGTTCCAGATCGTGGCGCTGGAATTTTCCGCGGACCATGCCGGCGAAGTGACGTTCGACCTGGCGCTGGAAAGCGCAGGCGAAGTGACGTTTGCGGCGATTTAGGAGGGGACCATGGCCATTACCCAACGCGGGGAAATCGAGGCCGTCATCGGCGGCGAGACGCGCATCCTGTGCCTGACACTGGGCGCGCTGGCGGAGCTGGAGGCGCGGCTGCAGGCGGGAGACCTGGTGGGGTTGGCCGAACGCTTCGCCGGTGGGCGGATTTCGGCGCGGGACCTGACGGCGATATTGGGCGCCGGCCTGCGCGGGGGCGGCAATGCGCTGACCGACGATGACCTGGCGCGGCTGAGCATCGAGGGCGGGCTGAAGGGCGCGGCCGAGATTGCCGCACGGCTGCTCAAGGCAACGTTTGGAGAGGCAGCATGACACCGTTTCCCTGGGAAGCGGCGATGCGCTTCGGGCTGGGCGTGCTGCGGCTGCCACCAACCGAATTCTGGCGCATGACGCCGCGCGAACTGGCTTCGGCCTGGGGTGCCATCATGGGCGACCGCACCGGGCCGCTGGGTCGCGATGACCTCAATGGACTGATGGAGCGCTTTCCCGATGCCCGATGATCTCTTTCCTGATGGCTTTGGCCGCGAACTGGCCGACGTAGAGCTGGAACTGGAGCGCATCGGCGACCTCGCGGACGCAGTGGCGCGCTCGATCAGCGCCGGATTCCGAGGCGCGCTGATGGACGGCAAGTCGTTCAAATCCCTGCTGGGGGACATTGCCCGCAGCTTTGCCGACATCGCGCTCAAGGCGGCCATCAAGCCGCTGGGCAATCTCGTCGGTGGGCTGGTCGATAATCTGTTTGCCGGAACCAATCCGGCGCTCGGCGCCGTGACACCCTTCGCCAAGGGCGGGGTGATCGCACAGCCGAGCTACTTTCCGCTGGGCTCCGGCCTCGGCCTGGCGGGGGAAGCGGGACCGGAGGCCATCATGCCTCTGGCCCGCGGCCCCGACGGGCGACTGGGCGTGGCCGGTGGCGGCGGCGCGGTGCAGGTGACGTTCAACGTAACAGCGAGCGATGCGCGCAGCTTTGCGGCGAGCGAGGCGGAGATCAGCGCCATGCTGTTACGGGCCGTGAAGCGCGGGACGCGGGGGAGCTGACGATGGCCTTTCACGCAGTTCGTTTTCCTCTCGACGTGGCGCTGGGCGCCCGCGGTGGTCCGGAGCGCAAGACCGACGTGGTGACGCTGGCCTCCGGTCGCGAGCAGCGCAATGGGAGGTGGCAACATTCGCGGCGGCGCTACAATGCCGGTTATGGCGTGAAATCGAGGGCGGACATGGCCGCTGTGCTGGCTTTCTTCGAGGAGAGGCGCGGGCGGTTGCATGGGTTTTTGTGGCGCGATGGACTGGATTATTCCAGCGGCGGCGCGGTGCCTGGTGCGCTGGACCAGGCGATTGGGGTAGGGGACGGGACGACAACGGCGTTTCAGCTCACCAAGCGCTATGGGGCGAGTTTCGATCCCTATCTGCGGCCGATCACGCGGCCGGTGGCGGGGAGCGTGAAAGTGGCGGTGGGGGGTGTGGAGCTGATGAGCGGCTGGGCGGTGGATGTTGCGACTGGTGTCGTGACCTTTACGTCAGCGCCGGCAACCGGGGCGGCGGTGACGGCAGGGTTTCTGTTCGACGTGCCTGTTCGATTCGATACCGACCGGCTCGATGTGGAGCTGACAAGTTTCGACGGCGCTGAGGTGCCCGCCATTCCGCTGGTGGAGATATTGCCGTGAGGACACTCGATATCGGGCTCGCGGCGCATCTGGCGCAAAACGAGACGACGCTGGCCACCTGCTGGAAGCTGGTACGCAGCGATGGGGTCGTGCTCGGATTTACCGACCACGACGGTACGCTGAGCTTTGGCGGTACGGATTTCGTGCCGGCGCAGGGGCTGGATGGCGGCGAAGTGCCGGCGCGGCTGGGAGCGCAGGTGGAGACATCAGAAGTGCTGGGTGTGCTGAGCGCCGAGGCGATTGCCGAGGATGACATTCTGCTCGGGCGCTATGATGGGGCGCTGGTGGAGACCTGGCGGATCAACTGGGCCGATGTGAGCCAGCGGGTGAAGCTGCGCAGCGATACGATTGGTGAAATCACTCGTGAGGACAATGTGTTCCGGGCGGAACTTCGTTCGGCGCAGCAGGGGCTAAACGTTACACGGGGACGAATCTATCAGGGGCTGTGCGACGCAGTGGCGGGCGATGCCAGATGCGGCGTGGACCTGACGAGCGCGGAGTTTCGCGGCTTTGCCACGGTGACCGGCATTGAGGATGAACATCGGCTGGTGGTGGCCGGGCTGGAGGGTTTCGCTGCGGGCTGGTTTGGCTTCGGTCGGGCCGAATGGACCGATGGCGCGCGAGCAGGATTGCGCGATGGCGTTGTGAGCCACCAGCGCGGATCCGACGGCGACGTGCTGGGCTTTGGCGCGGTGGTGGGCCAATGGGTTGCGGTGGGCGATACGCTTGAGGTGACCGCCGGCTGCGACCGGCGCTTTGCCACCTGCAAGGACAAATTCGCCAATGCCGTCAATTTCCGTGGCTTTCCGCATATTCCGGGCAGCGATTTCGTGCTGCGCCACCCACGCAATGGCGATGCGCTGGATGGGCGGGCGGTGGTGAAATGAACCCTGATGACGTCGTGGCTGCGGCGCGGGACTTTCTCGGCACACCCTATCGGCATCAGGCGTCGCTGGCGGGGGCCGGGTGCGATTGCCTCGGGCTGCTGCGCGGCGTGTGGCGGGCGCTGTATGGGGCCGAGCCGATGGCTATGCCGGCCTATCGGGCCGATATGCGTGATCCCACCAATGCCGGGGCGCTGCGGTTGGCGGCGGAAACGCTGCTGTTCGCGGAGGCTGGGCCGCTGGGGGCGGGGCAGGTGGTGCTGTTCCGGCTGGGCGGTATGGCCGAGGCCAAGCATTGCGGGATCCTGGTTGGACCCGAGCGTTTTATCCATGCGCAGGAACGGCTGGGCGTGGTCGAGGCGAATTTGACGGAAGCCTGGATGCGGCGGGTGAGCGGTCGGTTCCGGTTTCCGTGTGTCTGAGGCCCAACCGGCATCCCTCACCCGTCTCGGCCTTCGGCCGATCCACCCTCTCCCCGACGGGAGAGGAATAGACGCGGCGCTCTCTTATTCTTCTCCCCATTGGGGAGAAGGTGGCCCGAAGGGCCGGATGAGGGGGATTGCATCAGCGAAAAGGAACACTCATGGCCACTCTGGCGCTTTCACTGGCCGGGCAGTTTGTCGGCGGCTTCGTCGGCGGACCGTTTGGCGCGACGATTGGGCGGGCGCTTGGGGCGCTGGCGGGGAGCGCGGTGGACGGCTTGCTGTTCGGCGAACAGTCGGCGCCAGCCACGGCCAGCGATATTAGGCTGCAGGGCTCGAGCGAAGGTGGGGCGGTGCCGCGGCTTTACGGCTGGAGCCGGCTGTCGGGGAATATCATCTGGGCCAGGGAACTCGAATTGCTCTCGACGGAAAATGCCGGGGCCAAGGGCTTCGGGCAGGAACCAGGCGAGGATGTCGTCGGCGCGAGCTTCGCCGTGGCCTTCTGCGAAGGCGAAGTGCACCGGCTGGGACGCATCTGGGCCGATGGGCAATTGCTCGACACGACAGGGCTGACGCTGCGCTTCTATCGCGGCACCGAGGAGCAACTGCCCGACGGGTTGATCGAGGCGACGCAGGGCGTGGCGCCTGGATATCGCGGGCTCTGCTATCTGGTGGTAGAGCAATTGCCGCTCAACCGCTTCGGCAACCGCATTCCGCAATTGTCGGTGGAACTGTGCCGGGTGGTTGGGGACCTAGAGCGCGATATCCGCGCCGTGACCGTCATCCCCGGGGCAACGGAATTCGGCTATGATCCGGCGCCGCGCGTGCGGATTGCCGGGCCGGGGCGGACTGTGGGCGAGAATACCCACCTGTCGGCCAATGTCAGCGACTGGACGGCGTCGATCGACGAGCTGGTGGCTCTCTGCCCCAATCTCGAACATGTGGCGCTGGTCGTGACCTGGTTTGGTGATGACCTGCGTTGCGGACATTGCACGATCGGGCCGCGCGTCGAGGCGGCGAACCGGGAGGTGCAGGGTACAAGCTGGAGCGTGGCGGGGCTGGGGCGCGGCGATGTGCCTGTCGTGTCAAGCCACGGGGGCGGGGCGGCCTATGGCGGCACGCCTTCGGATGCGGCCGTGCTGGCAGCGATTGCCGACCTGAAGGCGCGCGGGCTGAAGGTGACGCTTTATCCCATGGTGATGATGGACATTGCCGAGGGCAACAGCCTGCCCGACCCCTATGGCGGGGCGGGGCAGGCCGCTTATCCCTGGCGGGGGCGGATCACCTGTCATCCGGCGCCGGGACAGCCCGGTTCGCCAGACCAGTCCGCCACGGCTGCGGCGCAGGTCGCTGCCTTCGCGGCGGAATACAGGCAGATGGCGTTGCATTATGCCGGGCTGGCCGTGGCGGCGGGCGGCGTCGACACACTGATCATCGGCTCGGAAATGGTCGGGCTCAGCACGGTGCGCGGGGCCGGGAACAGCTTCCCCTTTGTCTCGGCGCTGGTGGCGCTGGCCGCCGATGTACGGGCCATTGTAGGCGCGGGAACGACGCTGACCTATGCGGCGGACTGGAGCGAATATTCGGGCTACCAGCCCGGTGGCGGCGAGAGGTTCTTTCACCTCGATCCGCTCTGGGCTTCGGCCAATATCGATGCGGTCGGCATCGACAATTACATGCCGCTGGCCGACTGGCGCGACGGGCAGGGGCATGCGGATGCGGCGGTTTCTGCCTCCACCTATGACCTCGACTATCTCATGGCCAACATTGTCGGCGGCGAGGGCTATGACTGGTTCTATGCCAGCGATGCCGACCGGCAGGCGCAGGCGCGGACGCCGATCACCGACGGCGCCTATGGCGAGCCTTGGGTCTGGCGGGTCAAGGATGTCAGAAACTGGTGGAGCCAGGCGCATCACGACCGGCCCGGCGGTGTGCGCAATGGCGCGCCCACGGCCTGGGTGCCGGGTTCCAAGCCCGTGCTCTTTACCGAGCTGGGTTGCGGCGCGGTGGACAAGGGGGCCAATCAGCCGAATATCTTTGGTGACCCCAAGAGCGCCGAAAGCGGGCTGCCGTATTTTTCGAGCGGGACGCCCGATCCGCTGATCCAGCGGCAGGTATTGCGGGCGCACCAGGCCTTCTGGCGCGATGCGGCCAATAATCCGGCCGGCATGGTCGATGTGGGGCGGATCTATCACTGGACCTGGGATGCGCGGCCCTATCCGGCCTTTCCTGGTCTGACCGAAGTCTGGGCCGATGGGCCGAACCATCGCAATGGCCACTGGCTGACCGGGCGCCTGGGCGGCATGGCCAGCGACGAGCTGGCCGGGGCCATTGCCGCAGACCATGGCGTGGATGTGAGCGCGGATTCGGCGTCGCCCATGGTGGGCGGGCTGGTGCTCGGTCATGCGACCACGGCGCGCGAGGCGCTCGAGCCGCTGCTGGCGGCCACAGGGCTGAGCCTGCGCAACGGAGCGGATGGGCTGCATCTGGGCTCGGCACGGTGGGGCGAGGTGGTGACCCTCGATAGGGATGGATTGGCGCAGGACGAAGGCGCGACGCTGTCGCGTAAGCGGGGCGATCCGGCCGAGGCGCCGGGGCGGCTGGCGCTGAGCTATCTCGACCGGGAACGGGATTACCTGACCGGCGCGGTGACGGCACTGACTGACGGCACGGGTCCGCTGGTAGCCGAGGCTACGGCGATGACGCTGGATGGTTCGGGCGCGCGGCTCGCGGCCGAACGCATGCTTGACGCTCGCAGCGGACAGCGGGAGACGCTGGATTTCAACCTCCCGCCATCGGCTCTGGCGCTGGAGCCTGGTGATCTGGTGGAGATAGAAGGGCTGGCGGAAGGCCCGTTCGAAATTGCCGAAATCAGGGATGGCCTGATGCGCCGGGTGACGGCGCGGAGCTTGCCTTCGGGAACCGCCGTGGCGACCGGAGTCGACCGTCCGCTGGCAGGGGGCAGGGGAGCGGCCGTGCGGGCATTGCCGGTGGTGGCTCTGGCTCATCTGCCGCCCTTGCCAGGCGCCGCCGGAAAGTCGCGGCTGGTGGCCGCGGCCTATGCACAGCCCTGGCCGGGCAGCGTGCAACTGGTGGATGATGCGACCGGGCTGATGGCCGTGAACCTGCCCCGACGCGGACTGCTGGGCACGCTCGAAACGGCGTTGTCACCGGGGCCGACCGGGGTCTGGGATCGGGGCAATACCATGGAGGTATCGCTATGGGCGGGCCATTTTGCTTCGGTGGAACCGTTGGCGGCCTTGTCGGGGAACAACCGGCTGGCCATCCAGGGCGCTGACGGCTGGGAAGTGATCGGCTTTGTCGAAGCCGAGCTGGTTTCGCCCGGACGCTATCGGCTGAGCCGGCTGCTGCGTGGGCTGGAGGGCACGGAGGCCGGCACCGCTGCCGTGGGCGCGCGCGTGATGGTGCTCGACTCCCGGGCGGTGACGCTGCCGGTGGAGTCCGGGTTATTGGGCGAGACACGGGAATTCCGTGTCTATGCTGGGGCCGAGGATGTCGAGGGTACGAGCCTGACCGTCGAGACCAGATTGGGGCCGGCATTGCCGCTGGCGCCGGTGCATTTGCGGGCACGACGCGATGGCGGGGGCAATGCCGGCCTGACCTGGGTGCGGCGCAGCCGGGCCGATGGCGATGGCTGGGGCGTGGCCGACAGCCCGCTTGAGCATGTGCCTGAACGCTATCGGGTGACGATCCTCGATGGCGGGACTTCGGTGCGCGTGCTGGAAAGCAGCGTGCCTTCGGCCAGCTATAGCGGCGCCGACCAGGTGGCCGATTTCGGGACACCGCCTGCTTCGTTCGATTTCACGGTGGCGCAGGTGAGCCCGGTTCTGGGCGCGGGGCATGCGGCGCAGGGGGAATTCCATGGCTAGAAGCCGTTTCGATATCTGCCTCGACGAGGTGCTGCGGCAGGAGGGCGGCTATGCCGATCACCCCTCTGACCCCGGCGGGGCCACCAATATGGGCATCACGCGCAAGACGCTGGCGCGTTGGCGACTGGTCTCGCCCTGGTGGAACCTGCCCAAGAGCGCGGTGATGGAACTGCAGCGCCCGGAAGCGGCGAAGATCTACCGGGCCAGTTACTGGGATCGCATCCGGGCCGGACAATTGCCTGATGGGCTCGACCTGGCCTTGTTCGACTTTGCCGTAAATTCCGGGCCTGATCGGGCCATCCGCACGTTGCAGGCAGAACTCGACGTCGCCGCGGACGGGCAGGTGGGGCCGCTGACGCTGGGCGCGGTCGAAACCTATTCCAAACGCAGGGGGCTGGGCGCGCTGATCGGTGCGCTTTGCGACCGGCGGCTGGCCTTTCTCAATCGCCTGCCGACCTTCGCCACGTTCGGCCGCGGCTGGACCAACCGCGTCGTTTCGGTCCGCAAGGCCGCCCTGGCCATGGCCGGGACGGCGGCGCCCGTCAACACGATCACACTCTGGAGAACGATCATGGACATTCTCAACGGCTACAAGACCTATATCGTCGCCCTCTTCATGCTGCTGGCCGGCGTGGCACAGATGCTGGGCGTGGACCTGCCGGCGCTCGATGGTAACTCGGCGGGCCACCTCATCATGGAAGCCCTGGCCGTGCTGTTCCTGCGCAAGGGGCTGAAAGGGGATATCGGGAGGGTGTGACCCCCAAAATTTGGCTTAAGGCTTGCGCTCTGCCTCATTCATGTCCCATTCAGCAACATCGCCCTATTTTGCCGGCATGAAAACCTTGACCTCAAAACTCCTTGCTTCGATCGCTGTCGCGCTGGCGATTGGCCTTGCCTCGACCGGGGCGGCCAATGCGCAGGCGTGCCTCGACAAGCGCCAGATCCAGGACGCGGTGTCGTCCGGCCAGATCATGTCCCTCGACGCCGTGCTGGCTTCGGCCGGCATCGGCGGCAGCGCGGAAATCCTTTCCGTTCAGGTATGTGACGAAGGCGGCCGGCTCGTCTATATTATCGGCGTACTGACTCCCGAGGGGGAAGCGCAGAACCTGGTTCTGAGCGCGCAGTAACGCATAGACGTATTGGGGGGCCATAATGCGCATTCTTGTTGTCGAAGACGATACCAATCTCAACCGGCAGCTCAAGGAAGCGCTGACCGAGGCCGGCTACGCGGTCGACGTGGCTTTCGATGGCGAGGAAGGGCACTTCCTGGGCGATACCGAACCCTATGACGCCATCGTGCTCGATATCGGCTTGCCGCAGATGGATGGCCTGTCGGTGCTGGAGGAATGGCGCCGCGCCGGCAAGACCACGCCGGTGCTGCTGCTGACCGCGCGCGACCGCTGGAGCGACAAGGTGCAGGGGATCGATGCAGGCGCCGACGACTATGTCGCCAAGCCCTTCCATATGGAGGAGGTTCTGGCGCGCATCCGTGCGCTGGTGCGGCGCGCGGCGGGGCTTGCTTCCAACGAGATCGTGGCCGGCTCCGTGCGGCTCGATGCGCGCTCGGGCAAGGTGACTGTCGATGGCCAGTCGGTGAAGCTCACCAGCCACGAATTGCGGCTTCTGAGCTATCTCATGCATCACAAGGGCAAGGTCATCTCGCGGACCGAACTGACCGAACATCTCTACGACCAGGATTTCGACCGGGACAGCAACACGATCGAAGTGTTTGTCGGCCGGCTGCGCAAGAAGCTGCCGGAGGATTGCATCCAGACGGTGCGCGGGCTGGGCTACCAGATCGCCGAAGATTAGTCGCAGGAGCGCCTATGCGGAAGGGCTCCATCGCGGCGTCACTGTTCTGGTTGTCGGCGGGCTGGCTGGTCCTGGCGCTGGTGGCGACGGGCTTCCTTTTGACCGATCTCTACTCGCGCGCGCTCGACACATCGCTGTCGGAAACGCTCGACTTTCATGTCGAAAGCCTTGCCGGGGCCCTGCTCGATGAAGGCGATCCGTCGAGTCCCGATATTGCGCTCAGCGATCCGCGTTTCGACCGGCCGCGCTCGGGCTGGTATTGGGCCATCCGCGATGCCGATGGCAAGCTCTACAATCTCTCGACATCGGTGGTGGGCATCGACCTGCCGGTATTGACCGAGGCCGCCGACGGATCGGGCCGGCGCACGGCTGTCATGGATGACGTGTTCGGCACCCGTATGCGCGTCGTGGAGCGCACGGTGACCCTGGCGCCCGACACCTACCATATCGTGGTGACCGGCAATCTCAGCGAAATCCTCGAACTGGTTGGCAATTTTCGGGGCCAGGCCTTCATTGTGCTCGGCGCGGTGGGGGTGATGCTGGCCATCATGAGCGCCATCGTGGCGCGTTTCGCCATGCGGCCAATCGACCGGCTAAGCGCCGCCATCGAAAGCGTGCGCGAGGGCGAGAGCGTTTCGGTCACCGGGACCTATCCCCGCGAAATCGCGCCGCTGGCCGAGGAGGTCAACGAATTGCTGCGCTCCAATGCGCAGATCATCGAGCGGGCGCGCAACCAGGTGGGCAACCTGGCGCACGGGCTCAAGACGCCGATTGCCGTGCTGCGCAACGAGGCCGCGGCTCGCAAGGGCGCACTGGCCGATGTCGTGGTTGCCGAGAGCGAGAAGATGAGCACGATGGTTGCCACCTATCTCGAACGGGCCCGGCTGGCCGCCCGCACCTCGGTGGTGGGCAAGAAGGCCGACCCGACCATGATCATGCTGCGGCTGACGCGGGTGATGCGCAAGATCCACCCCGACTGCACCATCGCCTTTCAGCGCCCCGATGCATCGCTGCCCTGGTTCCGCGGCGACGAAGCGGACCTGGAGGAAATGGCGGGCAACCTGCTGGACAATGCCTGCAAATGGTCCAAGGGACAGGTGGGCGTGCGGCTCGATGCCGAGCGCAGCGACACCGGCACCATGCTGCTGATCCGCATCGACGACAATGGGCCGGGCCTGACCGAGGAAGACGCGCAGAAAGTGTTGCGTCGCGGTGTCAGGCTGGACGAGAAAACGCCGGGAAGCGGGCTGGGGCTCGATATCGTCAAGGAACTGGTGGATGTCTATGGGGGCAGCCTGGGCCTCAAGCGCTCCGCCCTGGGCGGACTTCTGGTGGAATTGCGGCTGCCGACGGCCCGCCTGGGCGCCATGGCAAGGCCAAACGCAACCTGACGCACTTTCGCCGCATTACGACCACATGAGCCTTCAGTAACGACCACGAGATTGCACACATGAATCGCATCGTCCTCATCGCCGCCCCGCTGCTCGCCCTGACCCTGGCCGGTTGTGCCAGCACTGGTCCGACCCAGGTGGCGCAGGCCCCGGTGGTGATGGCGCCCGTGACCCCGCAGCCGCTGGTCGCCTCGCCGGCCCAGACCACCCAGCAGGCGCTGCTGACCACCAGCGTCGCCAATGGGTTTGTTGATCCGGCCGCGCTGGCCATCATGACAGCCAAGGATTCGGCCGAGGCCAACAGCGCCCAGTTCTATGCCCTGCAATTCGGCCGCCCCGGCGCCCCGCGCCAGTGGGCCGGCGACAAGGGTACGACCGGCACGGTGGCCGTCGGCCCCTATGTCCGCGTCAACAATCTCGATTGCCGCGACTTCACCCACACGGTCAAAGCCAATGGCCAGGAATATGTGAAGAAGGGCACCGCGTGCCGCGAGCAGAACGGCAACTGGGCCGTGGTCCAGGGCGCAGCTTGAGAGACATCTCCGATAAAGCTCGCGTAGCGACCGGATAAGGATTGTTTACCAACGCCCTATAGGGTCTGGAACATATTCGATTCCAGACCTGCTGCGTTGATGTCCCAAGCCGCCAACCAAACTGTACCGCCGGCCCCCGCCGCGCCCCGCAGGGCCGCCCGTGCCGCCGGCCGTCCTTTTGCCGGCCTGATCGACCTGATCCTGGTGCAGGACCCGGTGACCTTTCCCTTTGCCGGCTCGGTGGCGCGCGGCCATGCTGAAGCGGGCTGGACCTGGATTCACCGCGATCTCTGCCCGGATCTGATCTCGGCCGAGGGCGTGGCCAACGGCAATTTTTCGGCCGCCGACCTCGAGGCCGTCATGCCCGACGTCCTGGCGCGCATGAAGGACGCTCTTGCGGCCATCGCCAAGGATCCCGAGAAGGATCGCCGCCTGCGGGCCGCCCTGGGCAGTACCGAGGCGCGCGATGCCCTCCCTGTTATCATGCTGGCTTTGCGCAGCCGGGCCCTGCTGGCCAAGGCGCAGGCCTTCGGCAAGGCGGTCAATTCCATAACCGACGATGCCGCCCTGGGCGTTGCGCTGCAATCCATGCCGCTGCAGGACCCCGCGCTTGCCGCATTGCTGTTCCACGCGGCGCTCGGCCAGATCGCCAATCCGACCCGGCTCATCACCACCATCATCAAGCTCTCGGGCAATGCGACCGAGGCGGCGGTGATCCGCATGGGTTTCAGCCCGGTCATCGATGCCATCCTGGCCCATGCCCAGAGCCAGATTCACATCCTCCAGCCGATGGGCGCCTTTGCAGATATCGACCTGGTCTGCAGGAGCCTGGACCGTTTCCATCGCCTGGTTCGCTCGCTGAGTGGCTATATCGAGTTCGCCCGCGGCAGCCGCTGGGCCATGGTGCTCTCGGCCATCACCAAGCAGGTGTCGGACCGCATCGAGCCGCGCCTTCGCGACGTTGTCTCCGACATCAACCAGGCCATGCGCCGCGGCCGCGAAGGTAGCGACCGGCTGGACAATGACCGCATCCTGGCTGCCATCAACGGTGTCTATCTGCTGGCGACCATCCGCGAATGCCGCGACTCGCTGGCACTCAACGCCTTGTTCGAACAGGCCTGGAGCCAGACCGGCCAGGCGCTGGAAGTGCACCTGCAGCGCAATCTCGACCTGATCCGGCAGAATCCCACCGATCCGGTGATCGGCACGCGGCTCGATGCCGGCATCAAGATGGCCGAAGTCCGCTTCAATACCGAATATGCCGATACGCTGAAGCGAGCCCGCGCCGCTGCAGAGCGTCGCAGCTAGGCCCGATACGTCTCCACCAGCCTTATCGCTACCGCACGCCCCGGTTCGCGCACCCATGCCGTTTGCCCGGCAGTACCGGCAACCAGGGCAATGGCCTTGCCATTGAGGACGCGCACCACGACGCCGATGGCCTTGAGTGGGTCCGCCTCATCGGCATTGGCCTGGATCAGCGCTCCCACATCGAGCTGGCGCGCGTCGTCAGGGGCGACCAGCCACAAGCCGGCGCCGTCATAGCGGCCGACCAGGTAAGCCGGTGGCAGGGGCAGGGGAGCAGTGGAGCGCTCGGGTTCTTCGGCATCGGCACTGTCCACGGCCACCATGGCCACGCGCTCCTGCGCCACGATGCCGGCGCTGGCCGCGGGAATAGCGCCAAGCTGCACACCGGCGGCAATGTCGGCAATGTCGAGCGGTTGCGGCGTATCGGCCAGTGACCAGCCGGGCGGCTTCGGTGCGAAAGGCAGCCAGGCCGGCCAGCGCGATTCCAGCTTGCGCGGGCGCTCGATATGGCGCCAGCCACCATCGAGGAAGACAGGCTGGGCGGCTTCGTCCGGCTCGTCGCCAATGGGTGCCGGCGCGTCCGGGGTCTCGTAGATCGGGTCGATCAACCGGTCCTCGACCAGCCGGCGCTGGCGGCCCAGCAGCACATCGACGGCATCGCCACCGCTGGCCATGCAGGCACTGCTGCTCAGCCAGCCCGCAGCGCTGCCCGCCAGGACTATGCCATCGGGGCCATTATGTGGCTCCAGCCGCGTAGTGGCGCCATTCCATGCGCTTTCCCCGCCCGCCATATGCCAGAGCGTCAGGTCCGGCTGCCAGCCGCCGCAAACCACCAGCCGGTCGACTGTTATGGCCGGTTCGGGTCGCGCATAGCCATCCATCGACAGTTGCGGAGCGACGACAAGCCCGCGCCCCTTGGGCGCCGGCGCGGCCGAGGCCACGATGGTGCCGGCCGCCAGCGTAATGCCATAGGCTTTGGAAAATTCGATGAAACGCGATTGCGGTCGCGGGCGGGAATCGATGATGCGCGGCACCATGGTGCCGGCATCGGTGGCCAGCATGGCAAGGCGATAGGCCGGGCTGCTGCTGGTGGCGACGATCGCCGAAGCGCCTGGCCAGACGCCATAAAGCTGTGCCAGCTCGAAGGCTTCGAGCGCACCCAGTACCCCGGGCAGCCGATTGCCGGGGAAAAGCGGCAGGCGTTCCAGCGCACCGGTGGCAAGGATGATGCGCGGCGCCGCGATGTCGATGACGCGACCGGTGGGCGTGCCACCCGTCATTTCGACCTGGTGCAGCCGCACCACGCCGGGGCGCAGGGCGAAGGCTTCGGCACTGGTTAACACCGTGATCGCGTCGGAGGCGGTAACCGCTTCGGCAAGCCGGGCAATGGCCTCGTCAGGCGTTTCCTCGCCCTCCCGCGTGCCGAAGAGGCGCGCCTTGCCGCCCAGCCCGGGCGTGGCTTCGGCCAGCACGACGCGCTGGCCGCGCCTGGCTCCCGCGAGGGCGGCCGCCATGCCGGCTACGCCACCACCCATCACGACAAGATCGGCTTCCGGCCCAGGCGCTGCCGGCGTTCCAAGCCACGGCCGCACCAGCGCATCAGGCCGGTCGAGATCGATATCGAGCGAGCGCCCGCGGCGGCGCAGCAGGCGAGCCAGCGGATTGCCGCGGGTCTTACGGGCGGTGGTGAGATAGTCGGCGCCATCGGTGGCCGGGGTGCGCTCCATGGGCAAGGCGCGCTGGTGATCGCCGGCCAGGGCGACAAAGCTGATGGCGGGCGCATGGCGCGCCGACAGCGCCAGCGGCGATCCCGCGCGCGACCCCACAGCGTCGATGCCCGATGCCAGCACGGCGCTGAGCACCGTGTCACCGGCAAAGCCGGAAATCACCCTGCCATCCAGCCGGAATTGCAGCGGGCGCGTGCGGTCGATGGCGCTGCCCTGGAATTGATGCTGCCGATCGATGCCGAGGCGATTGGTCTGGCCCGTCATGCCGCGCCCCCGAATTCGGCGACGGGCGAGCCGACCGCTTCGCGATCCACCAGGCGCGCCCCAAGCCAGGTATTTACGGCCGGTTCGGCGACCCCGCAGAGCCAGCGGGCAATGGCCGGCGCGAGGAAGGCGCCGATGGGGCCGAGCCCGGCCAGCACATCGGGACCCGTACCGTGCAGCCGCCCCACGGCAGGGGCCGCATCGGCCGTGATCACCGCTTCATAGCTCGATTGCCCCGCTTGGCGGAATTCGCGCTCCCGCCCGAGCAGTACGCCCAGGGCGGCAGCGAAAGGATCAATGGCGCCGGGCCCGATGGCGGCGATGCCGCGCTCGGCCTGCTGCACCAGGGTCAGTCCGGTATCGAGCCGATGCATCAGCGCGGCCGCCATGGGCCGGGTCGGCTCGGTAGCAATCGTGCTGGTAACGCGGCGGGCCAGCAGGGATGGCCAGATCGCCCCCGGGACATGGGTCAGGATGGCCGGATCGTCGGCCAGCACGGCCTGTCCGATCTCGATGCGATCCTCGCCCGAGACCAGTTCGGCACTGCCATCGCCGCGCACGGTGAGCACATCGCCCTCCCGCAGGCGACGAACCCCGTTCTGGTCCAGCCAGCGGTCGAGACCGGGTTCCAGCACCGGCCGATGCAGCAGCACCGCGTCGCGCAGCAGCAGTCCACCGCGGCCCGTGCCGATGGCGCTCGATGGGACCAGCTCGGCCCCATGGCCGAAAGCCAGGGCCACATGGCGGATATGGGCCAGGGCTTCCTCGCCATCAGGGGTTTCGCTGAAGAAGATCGGGTCGATGCGCGACCAGGCACGTCGCCCGCCGACGCGTGACAGCAGCTTGAGCACCTCGGGCAGGTTGGCCTTGAGCAGGCCCCAGGTCTCGGGCCGCGTGATCGGCGCCACCGAGAGATCGACCGCGCGGGGCAGCCGATAGCCCGACTGGCTCTCCCCGGAGAAGACGACGCTCTTGCCGTGCGCCGACGCCAAAAGGCCTGCGACCAGCCGGGCAAGCGGCGTCGAGCCAATTATGGCAAAATCGGCGCGTGCCTCACTCATGCCGCGGCGCTTGCCATCGGCAACGCGTCCGCGGCAATGTGCGCCTGTGGCAATGCGTCCAGCCCACAAACGCGTGTTTTGGTGGTTTTTCGCCGCATTGGGCTTATAGATGGCCTCATCTTGCCGCGCGCCGGCGTCAAGCATCCAGGCCCCATGCTTTTCTGGTTTATCGCCATCGCCGTTACCGCCATTGCCTGCGCTGCACTTTTTTACGCAGCGGGTCCGCGCGCGGTCAACGCAGGCTCTGCCGAATTGGACGATGCCAACAGCCATTTTCGCCTCGTACTGGCCGGGATCGAGGCCGACCTGGCCGCCGGCAAGCTGGGCGAGGCCGAAGCCACGGCCGCCCGAGGCGAACTGGCGCGCGAGATTTTGCGCCTCAAGGCCGAGGCGGGCCGGGTGGCCGGCGCGGGATTGGATTTTGGCCGTGCGCCGCTGCTGACGGGTCTGGGTGGTGTCGCCGCGCTGGCGCTGGGGCTCTATGGCCTGCTGGGCAGTCCTAATGTGCCGAGCCAGCCCCTGGCCGAGCGCAGCGATGTCGTGGCCCAGCAGATCGACCTCGACACCGCCATTGCCCGAATCGAGGCCCAACTCACCGCCAATCCCGACGACCTGCGCGGCTGGACCGTCATCGCCCCCGCCTACCTCGAGATGGGCCGCTATGCCGATGCCATCAGCGCCTATCGCCGCATGATCGAACTGGGCGAGCCGACGCCGGACCTGCAGACGAGCCTTGCCGAAGCCCTGCTGCTCGATGCCGGCGATGCGGGCTCGGACGAAGCCATTGCGCTGCTGCAGGCCGCTGCTGATGCCGACCCCGCCCATGTCATGTCCCGGCTTTACCTCGCCTCGGTGCTGACGGGGCAGGGGCAGTATGAAGAGGCGATACCTCTGTGGCAGGCGGCTTTGGCGCTGGCAAAGGGTGACGAGCCCTGGCTGCCTGCGGCCCAGCAAGGTCTCGCCATGGCGCAGAATGGCGGCATCGCCCCGGCCAATGAACAGGAAGCCGAAATGATCGGCCAGATGGTCAGCGGCCTCGCAGAAAGACTGGCTGCCGAAGGCGGCAGTGTCGAGGAGTGGACGCAGCTCGTCCGCGCCTATCTGGTGCTCGGTGATACCACCCGCGCCCAGGCCGCCTATGACGATGCCGTCAAAGCCTGGCCGCAGGCCTTCGATCGCGGCGAACTCGATACCCTGGCGCTCGGCGCCGGCTTGACCCTCAATGGAGCCCAGCCATGACCATGCCCTCCACCACCCGCAAGCAGGGCTGGTCGCGCAAGCAGAAGCGGCTAGCCGTCATTGCCGGTCTCGCCCTGGTGGTGGCGCTGGCCACGACGCTGGTGCTGGTGGCTCTGCGCGACCAGATCGTCTTCTTCTATTCGCCCTCAGACGTGGTGGCCCGTGAGGTCGCCGCCGGCACGCCAATGCGGCTGGGCGGGCTGGTCAAGGATGGCAGCTGGACCCGCGACGGGCAGAACAACAGCTTCGTGGTAACCGATGGCGCCGAGGACATTGCCGCCCGCTATACCGGTATCCTGCCCGACCTTTTCCGCGAAGGGCAGGGCGTAGTGGCGGAGGGCAGCATGGGGCCGGACGGCACCTTCATCGCCACCAATGTGCTGGCCAAGCATGACGAGAACTATATTCCGAAAGAGGTTGTCGACGCGCTGAAGGCCAGCGGCGAGTGGCGGCCGGAGACGGCGACCCCGTGAGCATCGAACTCGGTCACTTCGCTCTCATCCTGGCTTTCGCCATTGCCGCAGTGTCGGCCATCGGCGGCTACATCTTCTGGCGCTCGGGCCAGCGGATTGCGCTGGTGCTGAGCCAGGGCGCGGTGCTGCAGTTCATTCTCGTGGCCGTGGCTTTCGCCGCGCTGATCCAGGCTTTCGTCACCTCCGACTTCAGCCTGCTGCTGGCAGCGAGCCATTCCCATTCGCTCAAGCCGCTGATCTTCAAGATTTCGGGTGTCTGGGGCAATCATGAAGGGTCGATGATCCTCTGGATCTTCATCCTCGTCGCTTTCGGCGCCATGGTTGCCGCTTTTGGCCGCCGGCTGCCGAGCGACCTGCTGGCGCTGGTGCTGGCAACGCAGAGCCTGCTGACCGCGGCCTTTTCCGGCTTCACCATCTTCACCTCCAACCCCTTTGCCCGCCTGATCCCCGCTCCGTTCGAGGGCAATGACCTCAACCCGGTGCTGCAGGATGTCGGCCTCGCCATCCACCCGCCGCTGCTTTACGCGGGCTATGTCGGCTTCTCGATCTGCTTCTCCTTTGCTGTGGCGGCACTGGTTTCCGGCCGCATCGACCAGGCCTGGGCGCGCTGGGTGCGGCCCTGGACCATGCTGAGCTGGACCTTCCTGACCCTGGGCATCGCCATGGGCTCCTACTGGGCCTATTACGAGCTCGGCTGGGGCGGCTGGTGGTTCTGGGACCCGGTGGAAAATGCCAGCTTCATGCCGTGGCTAGCGGGTACCGCCCTGCTGCATTCGGCGCTGGTGATGGAAAAGCGCAATGCGCTCAAGATCTGGACGATCTTTCTTTCCATCATCACTTTCAGCCTGTCGTTGCTCGGTACTTTCCTCGTGCGTTCGGGCATCCTGACCTCGGTCCATACCTTCGCCAGCGATCCCACGCGCGGCCTGGTCATCCTGACGCTATTGGCGCTGGTCATCG
>CBIGSA010000012.1:0-24038 GCA_966192215.1 uncultured Devosia sp.
CGATCTTGCTCATCTTGCGATAGCGATCTTCCATCTCGCGCACCGCCCATTTGAGCGCCACGACCGCCTTGTTGGGGTCGGTGACGACGGGCGTCAGCAGATGCGGGATGCCGTCATAGATACTCAGTTCGAGCATCTTGGGATCGATCATGATCATGCGGCACTGCTCGGGCGTCATCTGGTAGAGCAGGCTGAGGATGAAGGTATTGATACCCACCGACTTGCCCGAACCGGTGGTGCCGGCGATGAGCAGGTGGGGCATGCGCGCCAGATCGGCGATGACGGGCTCGCCGCCAATGGTCTTGCCCAGGCAGATCGGCAACTTGCCCTTCATCTTCTCGAAGTCGGAGCTGGCCAGCATTTCGCGGAAATAGACCGTTTCGCGATTCTGGTTCGGCAGTTCGATGCCGATGGCATTGCGGCCGGGTACCACCGCGACGCGAGCGGAAATGGCTGACATCGAGCGGGCGATATCGTCGGCCAGCGAAATGACTCGCGACGACTTGATGCCGGGGGCGGGCTCCAGCTCGAACAGGGTCACGACCGGGCCAGGGCGGACATTGATGATGTCGCCCTTGACGCCGAAATCTTCCAGCACGCCTTCCAGCTGGCGGGCCATTTCTTCCAGCCGTTCGGGGCTGTGTTCGGGCGAGGGGCCTTTGTGCTTGGGCTCGGCCAGAAGGCTCAGCGGCGGCAGCTCGAACCCGCCGGGCTCGTCGAGGAAGCTGGCCTGGGCTTCGCGCATCATGCGCTGGCCGGGCACCGGGCGCGGCGCCGGCGCGGTGACGCGCGGCCTTGCCGGATCGACCGGATGGAAGCGCGAATCGCCGCGCTGCTGGTGGCTGGGCACCGGCGCAGCCGGGACATCGGCCACGAAGGGCATATTGTCCTCTGCTTCGTCGGGATAATCGAGCTCGGTGTCGTCATAGCTCGGGCGCGCATTGATGCGCGGCGAGACTTCGGGCTCGAACGCGGGCTCGGCGGGCGCATGGATGCGGCGCGGCTGGGCCGGGGACAGCGACGGTTCGCGCCGTTCGCCGGCGGGCGCCTGGCCATCAAGGCTCGGCTCGACCTCGTCGTCGCGCCAGCTGGCGGCCTCGGCGGCGCGGCGCTCGGCGTGGCTGGCCCGGGCGCGGCGGAAAGCGGTGCGCAGCGAATAGCCGGTATGGACCAGCGCGCCCAGCACGATATCGAGGACCGGGTTGGTTTCGGGCTCGTCCTCGTCTTCGACAGGGGCCGCGCTCTTGCGGCCGGCAACCGGGGCGACCTTGCGCGGGCCTGACGGCACTGCCGTGCCCAGACCCATGGCGATCCAGAAGGCGGCCAGGGCCGGAATGGCGATAATGATGGCGAAAAGCACCGCGGTCACGGCCTGCGGGGCTTCGCCGGTGACCAAAGCGGCCAGCAGGGTGAAACCGTTGCCGACGAGTCCGCCGAGCCCGGTCGGCAGGGGCCAGCTTGCCGGCATGGCGACAAAGGAGAGGACGCCAGCAATCAACACGGTTGCCGCGGTCCAGGCCAGCGCACGCAGGCCCATATGGGTCGGCATATGGCGACGGGCAAAGGCCCAGCCCCAGAGTGCCGGCGGCACGAGCAGGGCCAGCGCCGCCAGGCCGAACACCTGGAACAGACCATCGGCTATGGCCGCACCGGGAAAGCCCAGCCAGTTGGCCGGCGCCTTTGACGTAGCATAGGAAAAGCTCGGATCGTCCACCGACCAAGAGGCCATTGCCACGAGGCAGATCGCCACCAGACCCAGCAGCACCAGGCCGATCACCCGCACGGGGATGCGAATCGCCAGCGCCGGGGGCGGCACGGGAATGTTCCTTGCGCCACGCGCTGTCCCGCGCGAGCGCTGCGGCAGGGAACGGATTTCATCAAGCACTGGGGAGGGAGAACTGGGCATGGGCGAACTCAATACTGCCCGGCTGAGACCGGGCCCACATTGCCGCCATGCTATCGAGATCGGGTTAACCCAAGGCTAACCATGGGAATTCTGCCCGCGAGCGCAAAGAAAAGGCCCGTCACGCGGGACGGGCCAGTCAGGCGCGGTTTCAGGGACGCGAAGCCGCGCGGGAGATTGATCGTGGTGTGCGGCCCATGCAGTTTGCGAGTGGGAAGCCTCTGTGGCGGGCCAAGAGGGGCACGAGCCGCACGCCACGATCAAAACCGGGCGGCAGCGTGCCGCCGCCCGGGAAGTCTGCTTAGTTGTAGGCGCGTTCGCCGTGGCTCGAGAGATCGAGGCCGTCGCTTTCGCTCGATTCGGAGGCGCGGGCGCCACCGAAGATGGCCTTGACGATGAGCATGGCGACAAAGGCCACTACACCCGACCAGACGATGGCAATGCCGACGCCGGTGAGCTGGATCATGAACTGGCCGCCGATCGAATAGGCAGCCGGGTCGCCCAGGGGGTAACCGCCGAGGCCGGGCGCCGCGACGATGGCGGTGCCCAGCGCGCCGATGATGCCACCCACGCCGTGGATGCCGAACACATCGAGGCTGTCGTCATACTTGAGCATGGGCTTGAGGTTGACCACCGCCCAGAGGCAGACCACGCCAGCAATGGCGCCGAGCACGATGGCGCCACCCACGCCGGCAAAGCCGGCAGCCGGGGTGATGGCGACAAGGCCCGCCACGGCGCCCGACACGGCACCGAGAGCCGAAGCATGACCGCGGGTGATCTTTTCACCCAGGGCCCAGGCGAGCGCCGCGGCGGCCGGGGCCAGCACGGTGTTGATGAGCGCAACGGCGGTCAGCGCATTGGCTTCGAGGTTGGAGCCGGCATTGAAGCCGAACCAGCCGAACCACAGCAGGCCCGCACCGACATAGGTCCAGACCAAGTTATGGGGTGCGATCGGCTCCTTCATGTAGCCAAGGCGCGGGCCAAGCACGATGGCGGCGACGAGAGCGGCCACACCGGAATTGATGTGAACCACGGTGCCGCCGGCAAAGTCATAGGCGCCCAGGCCAAAGAGCAGGCCCGGACCCGACCAGACCATGTGGGCCATCGGGATGTAGGAAAAGGTGAACCAGATGGCCAGGAACGCCATCAGCGCGCCGAACTTCATGCGCTCGGCAATGCCGCCGACGATGAGGGTCGAGGTGATGCAGGCGAAGGTCAGCTGGAAGACCACGAACACCATTTCGGGGAGTTCGAATCCGGCCGAGAAGGTCGCGGCGCGGCTGTCGAGGGTCACGCCAGAAAGGAAGAACTTGGAGAAGTCGCCCACGAAAGCGGAGAGCCCGCCTTCGGTCGGACCGGCAAAGGCCAGCGAATAGCCATAGGCAACCCAGAGGATCGCAATCATCGAGAAGCCGAGGAAGACCTGGGTCAGTACCGAGAGGATGTTCTTGGCGCGCACCAGGCCGCCATAGAACAGGGCCAGGCCCGGCACGGTCATGACGATGACGACCATGGTGGAAACGAGCATCCAGGCGACGTCGCCCTTGTCGACGACAGCGGCGGCCTCCTCGACGACAGGCGCTGCAGCGTCCTGGGCGAATGCCGGCAGGGCCAGCAACAGGGAGGCGAGTGCGGCGCTCCCCAAAATCTTTGACGTCTTCATTGTTTTCTCCCGATGACGCTTAGAGGGCAGAAGCGCCGGTTTCACCGGTGCGGATACGGGTGACGGCGAGCAGATCGAGCACGAAAATCTTGCCATCGCCGATCCGGCCCGTCTGGGCGCTGTCGCGGATGGCGGAGCTGACGGCATCGGCGAGAGCATCGTCGACGGCGATCTCGATCTTGAGCTTGGGCAGGAAGTGGACGGCATATTCGGTGCCGCGATAGATTTCCGAATGCCCCTTCTGGCGGCCATAGCCCTTCACCTCGGTCACGGTCATGCCGTGGACATCGAGCGAGTTAAGAGCCTGGCGAACCTCTTCGAGGCGTGATGGCTTGATAATTGCGATCACCAGTTTCATGTGAGCCCCTTTGCGCTTGGCGCTGTCTGGAATGGCAAATCAGACTCAAAAGCCGTGCCAACTTGCCCGCCGCCAAAAATTGCCCGCAAATTCAATGCATTAGGAATTCGCTGTGCGATCCGCCCGCCAACAGGACACAGAAACGCACAAGATTTGTGCAAAGCGGAATGTTCGTGAATGAATTTTAAGCAGTACCTGCGGTGATCGGCGCGCTTGCACGAAATGGCGGCAAGGTGACAATGGGGCAAGGAGACCGAGATGAGCGAGCAAGCGTATGACGTGCTGATCGTGGGCGGCGGGCCGGTGGGCCTGACGCTGGCATTGGCACTGGTGCAATCGGCCGGCGGCATTCGCGTGGGCCTGGTGGATCGGCGGCCGCTTTCGGTGCCCCGTGACGCCCGCGCCTCCGCCATTGCCGCCGGCGTGCGCCGGGTGTTCGAGGCTTTGGGCGTGTGGCCAGCCATGGCGGCCGCGTCGCAGCCCATCAGGGCCATGCGCATCACCGATTCGGGCCAGGGCGACATTTCCCGGCCGCTATTCCTCACCTTCGACGGCGATATCGCGCCAGGCGAGGCCTTCGCCCATATGGTGCCCAATAGCATCAGCGGGCAGGTGCTGCTCGATGCCGTGGGGGAGAAGATTTCCGTCATCGCCCCCGCCACGATCACCGGCTACACGACCGAGACCGGCGCGGCCCGGCTGATGCTCGACGATGGTCGCGTGCTGACGGCGCCGCTGCTGGTGGCTGCTGATGGCGGACAATCGGCCCTGCGCGGCATGGCCGGCATCGGCGTCATGGCGCACGACTATCGGCAGACCGGGCTGGTCACCACGATCAGCCATGAATTGCCGCATGACGGGGTGGCCTATGAGCATT
Source organism: uncultured Devosia sp. (assembly GCA_966192215.1). Taxonomy (GTDB): domain Bacteria; phylum Pseudomonadota; class Alphaproteobacteria; order Rhizobiales; family Devosiaceae; genus Devosia. The sequence goes on from CBIGSA010000012.1 coordinate 4,802, forward strand.
TCCGCCCCGCCGGTCCCTTTGCCAGCCTGCCCTTGCCCGGCAATCGCTCCTCGCTGGTCTGGACCGAAAGCAGCGACGCGGCACCGCGATTCCTCGCCATGGCGCCTGAAGAACTGGCCGGCGAGATCGAGGCGGTGATGGGTTCGACCCTCGGCGCGGTCACATCAGAGGAAAAGCTGATGGGCTTTCCGCTGCGCCTGCAAATCGCCCGCGATTTCGTGGCGCCGCGGCTGGCGCTGGTGGGCGACGCGGCCCATGTTGTCCACCCCATTGCCGGCCAGGGGCTCAATCTGGGCCTGAAGGACGTGGCGGCCCTGGCCGAGGTCGTCATCGAGGCGATCCGGCTCGGTCTCGACCATGGCGGTGACGACGTACTGGCCCGCTATCAGAGCTGGCGCCGGCTTGACACGTCAAGCATGGCGGCGATGACAGACGGGCTCAATCGCCTCTTCTCGAACGACATCGCCCCGGTGCGCGCGCTGCGCGATTTTGGCCTCGGCCTGGTCGACCGGGCCGGCCCGATCAAGTCGGCGCTGATCCGTACGGCGTCGGGCGTAGCAGCCAACGGCCCGCGCCTGCTGAGCGGCCTGCCGATCTGACATGGTCCGCTTCGATTCCAGCGCGATCTGGCGAGCGGAGTATGACGCGGAGGAACGCCTGCTGCATCTGTGGTTTGCCGGCGACGACAAGCCCTATGGCTATCGCGACGTGCCCGAAGAGGTATTCGACGACTTGTGCGCGGCAGAGTCACAGGGCCGCTATTTCGCGGCGCATATCCGCGACCGCTATGAGACGGTGCCGCCTCCCTGAGCGAGCCCGCGCAGCACCGCCACCGCTTCGTCGCGCCGATCCCAAGGCACAAAGATATGGTCGTGATAATAGGCAGCCACGACATTGGCGCTGATGCCGACCCGGGTCAGCGCGGTGGCCATGGCCGCTGTCATGCCGACCGCTTCGAGGGAGGACTGCACCATCATGGTGAGCCGGGCGAGGCCGGTCAGCGCCGGAATGCCTGACGCGGCAAGATCTGCGGCCGTGGCGATCACGGTCAGCCCCTCATCTTCGTGGAACAGGCCGAACGGGTGGAAGCCCGGCGGCAGTGGCGCATCATGCGGCAGGATGGCATAGCCGAATTCGCGCGGATCGAGCCGCGGGTCGAGGTTGGCCAGGAGCCGGCCGAGATCGGTTTCGTCAGGCATGGCCATCATCCCCAAGGTCGGGCAATTGCCTGATGGCTTCGGGCTCGACGCTGCGGGCCTCCTCCAGCGTCAATAGCGGCACGCCATTGACGATGGGGAAGGCCAGCCTGGCGGCGATCGAGATCAGCTCGGTCTTGTCGGCCGAGAGGGTCAGGCGCGTCTTGGTCAGCGGGCAGACCAGCATTTCGAGCGTCTTCACATCGAAGACATGTCGTGGATTGATGGCCGATGCCTGAACCATGATCAGTTTCCTGTTGTCGCGTTTCCGAACCGCAAAGCCGGACCCACTTTTGCTGGAAACGCTCTAGTTAAGCGGCGCGGCGCCGCCGCTGCCGCCGCGGGCTATTTCATACTCGGTCATGGCGATCAGCGTTTCGGCGCGCTGTTCCAGCGTCTGTGCCTCGAGCAGGACCTGCTTCTCGGCCGGACCATAGGGGCCGACCATGCAGCAGAAATTGACCAGGTCAGCCGTGCCGGTGCGCTCGATCTCGTCCCAGTTGAGCTCGATGCTGGCGAATTCGGCATAATCGCGCATCATCTTGACGAAGCGCTCGCGATCCACCGCATCCTCGCCGAAATCGCGGGTGAAATCGGTGGCAAAATCTTCCGCCGAAATGACGCCCTGCCGGTAGGGCGTCATGACGGTCAGTTCATGGGCGAGCCGAAAGCGGGTCACCCCTTCAAGGATGATGAAATAGCGTCCCTCGCCGCTTTCCTCGAAATGAGTCAGCCGGCCCAGGCACCCGATGGATTGCAGCGGGCTGCGGCCCTTGGGGCTTTCCTCGCTGGTATCCTCGGGCTGGATCAGCCCGATCAGCCGGTCGCCGCGCAAAGCTGCATCCACCATCTCGATATAGCGCGGCTCGAAAATATTGAGCGGGCGATGCGAGAAGGGCAGCAGCAAAGCGCCCGACAACGGGAAGATCGGGACCGATTTGGGCAGGTCGGCCGGCGATGCGGGGCGCTTAAGCATGGCGGCCGTCTCAGGAGAACAGGGCTGCCGACAGCAGGCGGCGACCCTTGGCGGTGGCCGGATCCTTGGGGCCCCAGGCCTCGAAGAATTCTAGCAGCTTCTTGCGGGCGCCATCCTCGTTCCAGGCGCGGTCGCGCTTGAAAATGGTCACCAGCGCCTCGGCGGCTTCCAGACGCTTGCCTTCGGCATTGAGCGCCAGGGCGAGGTCGAAGCGCGCCCGGTGATCATCCGGATTGGCGGCGACGGCCGCTTGCAGTGCCGCGGTCTCGCTGAGATTGGCGGCCTCCCCCAGCAGGCGTATGGAATTGGCCAGGCTCGCATAGGCTTCGCCCTTGCGCTCGGCTTCGGGCACCATTTCGAGCGTGGACCTGGCCTGTTCGGTTTCGCCCGCCGCCAGATAGACGCGGGTGAGGCCGATCAGCGAGGCGGCATGGTCGGGCTGGTGCTGCAGCACCATGCCGAAAATCTGCGCGGCGCGACCGAGATCGCCAGCGCCCAGAGCTTCCTCAGCGGCGGCCACGGCCTCGGCGATCTGGGCTTCCATCGAGCCTTCGGCGGGCTGCGGCGTGGGGCCGGCCGCGATGACGCGATCGGCGAAGCGGCGCACCTCGCCTTCGGGCATGGCGCCCATGAAGCCATCGACCGGACGCCCGCCGGCAAAGGCGAAGACGGCCGGAATGGACTGCACGCCGAGTTGGCCGGCGATCTGCGGGTGCTCGTCGATATTGATCTTGACCAGCTTGATGGCGCCGGCCTTCTCGTTGATGACCTTTTCCAGCGTCGGGGTGAGCTGGCGGCAGGGACCGCACCAAGGCGCCCAGAAATCGACCAGCACCGGCTGGTCGAGCGAGGCATCGATCACGTCGGCCTTGAAGGCCTGATCCGACGATTCCTTGATCAGGGCCCCGGCGGGAGGGGCGGACTGGGGAGCGGGGGCAACGCCATTGAACGGAGTGGACATGAGCTAAACACGGCCCTTAGACACAAGCAAACTGGGATATTCGCGGCCCTTCTTGCGCCCGCGAATGGTGATGTGACAAGCCCCTCAATCCACAAGGCGACGACAAGATGACGATGGCGCCAAAATGTGGGTTGCAATCGGAGTTTCGATTGGGCATATAGGCCCGCGTCGCCGGACTGCCAAGGCATGCCGGAAACAAACGGAGCGCGGGTGTAGCTCAGGGGTAGAGCATAACCTTGCCAAGGTTAGGGTCGTGGGTTCGAATCCCATCGCCCGCTCCAAATCTCAAAGGCCGGCAAGCCTTTGAGAACAAAGGGTCCTTCGGGGCCCTTTTTGTTTTTCCGGTGTTACGAAATGGTCGGGTTGGAGTCTGCGGTGACTGGCGGGTTCCACGGCCCGCGGAAAATCGAAAGGGTCGCTGGCGGACCGGCGGCTGGTGGCAATGTATGCCCAAGCGAACGCGTGGACCGATGCCGCGCAGGACGGGCCTCGCAAGCTTGCGCGGGGACCCGCCGAGATCGGCTCGGCTGCCGAAGTGCCAAAGAAGGCCCCCCGGTGCCTTCCGCCGGACGAACGCTGGAAAACCCTTTCAGGCCGAGAGGGGCTTAACTGGCGTTAGTGAACCGGCGTCTATGGCCACGTGGCTGCGTGATAGATCGGCGATGCCGACAATGCCGGCATCACCGCCCAATGCCGCCGGCCGGATCGCTGGGCGCGAATGGCCCGGTTCCAGCGACAGGCGGGCAACCAGGCGGTCGCGAAATTGCGGCAACAGACCAATGCCGCCACCCAGGACGATCACCTCGGGATCGATCAATCTTTGCAGATCGCCCAAAGCCACGGCCAGGTTCTCGATCGCCTGCTCGAGCAGCGCCACGGCCCATGGCAGGCCATTTTCAACACCGGCAAAAATCTCATGCGTCGTGGCGGCATGGCCAAGAGCAGCCGCCAACGCGGCCATGCCGAAACCCGAAGCGCGCGTCTCGAGACGTTCGGCCCCCGGCGCACCCCTGGTCTGGCCAAGGCTGCCGGCCAGACCATTGGCGCCCTGCAGCAGCCTGCCCTGCAGGACGATCCCGCCGCCAATGCCTGACGACACGGTAACGAACACCATGTCCTGGGCATGACCGGCTCCATGGCGATACTCGCCCCAGGCCGCGGCCTGCGCATCGTTCAAGGCGATGGCCGGTACACCGAACAAGGCCGCTAGCCGCTGGACCAGTGGCGTGCGATCAGGAATAGCCAGCGTGCGTGGATTGAGCGCGGACCAATGGCCATCCTGCACCACGCCGGTCACGGCGGCACCGACGGCGTCGTATCGCCCCCGCCAGTCCTCGGCAAGTGCGCCGAGCCTGGCGAACCACGCATCGGTGCCGACGCCTTGAGGCGTCGGCATGGTCTGCCGTTCGAGAATGTCGCCATTGCGGACTAGTGCCGCCAGCGTCTTTGTCCCGCCGACATCGAGCGCCAGCACCGTGGCCTTGCTGCTGGTGACCGCCTCATCCACCGCGCTGCGGAACCATTCGGTGACATGTTCGGTGCGCGTGATGGCCGAGCCGACACAGACCGCGCTGGCGCCCGCTGCAATGGCCGCGGCTGCCGCGGTGGGGGTATTGTAGCGCCCTTCCGCCACGACCACACCGCCCAGACGGCGGCAGGCCGCCACAAAATCGAGGTCGGGCGCGGCCGGAACGGGCCCGCCGGTATAGCCAGACATAGTGGTGCCGAGAATGTCGAAGCCAAGTTGCCTGGCAAATCTGGCTTCCGCTTCCGTCGCCAGGTCGGCCATGGCTAGGCACCCGGCGGCATGAATGGCGGCCAGCAGGTCGGCCACCGGCACCGGGCGGACCCGGTTGGTGCCGTCAATGGCGATGACCGTCGCTCCGGCCGCTGCAAGCGCCTTTACGTCCTCGATGAATGGAGTGATGCGGACCGGGCTATCGGGCAGGTCGCGTTTGATGATGCCGATGATCGGCAGGTCGCAGGCCCTGGCCACGGCGGCGACATTGTCCGCCCCTTCGATGCGCAAGGCACGCGCACCGCCATTGCGGGCGGCCTGGGCGAAGGCCACGATAGTGGGGATCGTATCGAGCGGCCCATCATCGACCGGCTGGCAGGAAACGATCAGGCCACCCTGGAGGTTGGTCAGGAATTGGGCATCATGCGGCACGAATCGCTGTCCTTCAGGCGTCAGAGAATGTCGTCGCGGATACAGGCGCGCAGATGCCCCGGCGCCACTTCACGCAGAGCCGGAACGTCGCCGGCACAGGCCTCGATGGCAAACGGGCAACGGGTGCGGAACACGCAACCCGAAGGCGGATTGGCCGGGCTCGGAATATCGCCGGTCAGGATCTGCCGTTGTGGGCGTGTCGCCGGATCGGGCGACGGAATGGCCGAGAGCAGCGCCCGCGTATAGGGGTGGCTGGGCCTGGCATAGAGATCGGCGGCAGGCGCCGTTTCCATGATGCGGCCGAGATAGAGCACGATCACCGTATCGCAGATATACTCGACCACGGCCAGGTCGTGGGAAATGAACAGCATGGTCAAGCCCAGCCGGGTCTGCAGGTCACGCAGCAGATTGATGACCTGCGCCTGGATCGACACGTCGAGCGCCGAGACCGGCTCGTCGGCGACGATGAATTCAGGGTCGAGCGTCAGGGCGCGGGCAATGCCGATGCGCTGGCGCTGGCCGCCGGAAAATTCATGGGCATAGCGGTCGAAGGCGTCGACCGGCAGTTCAACCGCCACTAGTGCCTTTTCGGCGCGGGCGCGCCGCTCGGCCCGCGTGCCGATGCCCTGGATGTCGAGTCCTTCTGTCAGGATCTGCCCGATGGTCATGCGGGGCGACAGGCTCGCGAACGGATCCTGGAAAATATACTGCATCTTCCGTCGCTGCCGGCGCAAATGCTCGCCGGACAGGGTGGTCACATCGACCCCGTCGAGCACGACCTCGCCGCTGGTCGGCTCGATCAGGCGCAGCACCGAGCGGCCGATCGTGGTCTTGCCCGAGCCGGACTCGCCGACCAGGCCGACCACCTGGCCGCGGGGAATATCGAAGGAAATATCCTGCAGCGCCTTGACGACCGGCCCCCGGGAAAAGGCGGCCGGCTTGAAATGCTTGGAGAGGTTTCTGACCGATAGATAGGGCTGTTGCGTCATCAGAGTTCCTGCCAGCGGATGCAGCGGCTTTTCTGCGTTGGCGTCGTCTCGACCAAAGCCGGCATGGCGGCGCTGCAGGCGGCAATGGCGTAGTCACAGCGATTGGCGAAGGCGCAGCCCTTGGGCAGGTTGCGCAGCGAGGGCACATTGCCGCGAATGGTGGGCAGGGGCGTGCCGGCGCGCTTGAGTTCGACGGCCTGGCCCAGCCTGGGCACCGATCGCAGCAAGCCCTTGGTATAGGGGTGCCGTGGATTGGCGAAGACCTCCGCCACCGGACCCGACTCGACGATCCGGCCGGCATACATCACCACGACCCGATCGGCGATCTCGGCCACGACACCCAGATTGTGGGTAACGAACAGGATGCCCATGCCGCGCTCGCGCTGCAGCTTCTGCAACAGATCGAGGATCTGCGCCTGGATGGTGACATCGAGCGCCGTGGTCGGCTCGTCAGCAATCAGCATGCGCGGGTCGCAGGCCAGTGCCATGGCGATGGTCACGCGCTGCCGCATGCCGCCCGAAAGCTCGTGCGGATATTGCTGGGCCCGGCGGGCGGGGTCGGGAATGCCAACATCGGCCAAGAGGCGCACGGCATCGGCCGCCGCCTCGCGACGTGACTTGCCCAGATGGATACGGATCGGCTCTGCAATCTGCTCGCCGACCGTATAGACTGGGTTGAGGCTCGTCATGGGTTCCTGGAATACCATGCCGATGTCATTGCCCCGGATCTGGCGCAGGGTTTCGTCGGACACGGCGGCAAGGTCGACGACCTCGCCATTCTTGCGCGACAGCATGACCTTGCCTGCGGCGATGCGGCCCACGCGCTTGGGCAGCAGGCCCATCACCGAGAGGCTCGTTACCGATTTCCCCGACCCGGATTCGCCGACCAGCGCCACGGTCTCACCCCCGGCGATGGTCAGCTGCATGTCCTCGACGGCGGCAATGTCGGCGCCGCCGATCCGGAACACGGTTCGCAGTCCAGCAATGTCGAGGATCGGGGCGCCCATGATCAGCCAAGCAATCCGACGGATTTGAGCACGGCGTCGACCTTGGCCGTTTCCTCGTCATTGAGGTGGCGCTGCGGCCGCGCCATGGTGTTGGTGGCAATGATGCCAAGCTGACGCATCGCCGTCTTGAAGGCGCCGACACCGGCCGAACCGGCACTGGTGCGCGCCGTCGAAATCCAGACGATCTCGAATAGCTTGCAGAGCCGCTCCTGCTCGGCGCGCGCAGCGGCGAAATCGCCTGCCTGCACCAGGTTCCACAATTTGACATAGCCATGCGGATCGACGTTGGCGAGGCCCGGCACGACGCCGTGCGCACCCATGGCCAGCACGCTGTCGACCACGATTTCAGACCCGGTCATGCCGAAGAAATCGGCATCGTCCTTCATATCGGCCAGTACGTAACGCAGGTTGCCGTCGTCGCCGCTCGAATCCTTGAGGCCTGCAATGGCGCCTTCCTTGGCCAGCGTCACCGTGGTCTTGCGGTCGAGCTTCAGTCCGACGCAGACGGGAATGTCATAGGCGATGACGGGCAGGTCCACGGCATCCTTGATGTAGCGGAAGTGGTCCGCGGTCTCGGCCTGGTTGGTCCGCGTATAGAAGGGCGCGGTCACCACCACGGCATCGGCGCCGGCCGCCTTGGCGATGCGCGAGTGCTTGATGACGCGGTCGGTGGTGGGGTCGATCGTGCCGACCAGCACCGGGACGCGACCATTGGTGGCCTTGATGGCATGTTCGACAATGGCCTGGCGGGTTTCTGAATCGTGGAACACCACTTCGCTGGTCGAGCCGAGCACGAACAGGCCATGGACGCCGGCATCGATCAGGTTTTCGAGCACGCGGGTGAAGGACGCGTAGTCCACGGTGAAATCGGCGTTGAGTGGCGTTACGACGGGAGGAACGACGCCGGTAAACAGGGGCATTTCAGAGAACCTTCAGGGTCAGTTGAGAGCGGAGCGAGGGTCGAACGCATCGCGCAAGCCGTCGCCAATGAAATTGATGGCCAGCACGGTCAGCACCAGGGCCGCGCCGGGGAACATCCATTGCCAGGGGTATTGTTCGAGCACGACAGTGGAGCGCGCCAGGTTGAGCATGTTGCCCCAGCTGGCCTCGGGCGGCGCAATGCCCAGCCCGAGGAAGGACAGGCCCGCCTCGAGCAGGATGGCATTGGCGACCTGCAAAGTGGCGTAGACCACGAGGATGTCGATGCAATTGGGCAGGCCGTGCTTGAACAACAGATGGGGCACGCTGGCGCCCATACCGCGGGCCGCCACTACGAAATCGCGCTCGCGCAACTCGAGCAGGCGGGCGCGCACCATGCGTGACAAAGTGGGCCAGGACAGCAGCGAGATCACCAGAATCGTCGGCATGATGCCGGTGCCGGCAATCGAGGCGAGGACCAAGAGGAAAATCACCGGCGGCAGGGTCATGGCGAGATCGACCAGCCGCATGAGCGAGGCATCGACGACGCGACCGCCAAAGCTGGCAAAAGAGCCCACGAGGAAACCGATAACGGTGGAGATCGCCACCGACACGACAGCCACGATCAGCGAAACCCGGCCGCCCTGCAGCAGCCGCGCCATCACGTCACGGCCGACGCCGTCGCTGCCCAGCCAGTGTTCGGGCGACGGACCCTTGTTGAGCGCGCGCAGGTCGATGGCATTGGGCCCCAACCCCCACCACCAGTCATAGGTGATGATGGCGATGAGGATGGGTAGAAAGATCGCCAGCCCGACCAAGGCCGCGCGATTGCTGAAGAAGCGCTCGATGGAGCGGCGGGTCGGACCCTTGATCCGCTCGATGGGGGTGGTCGCTGCATCGGTCATGTCAGGCCACCTGAATGCGCGGATCGACCGCGGCGTAAGTTATGTCGGTCAGCAGGTTCACCGCGATCACGCAGGCGCCGACAATCAGCGTGGCGCACATGATGACGGGGTAGTCGCGCGTGTTGACCGCATTGACCAGCAGCAGGCCCATGCCCGGCCAGTTGAAGACGCTTTCGAGGAAGATGGCGCCGCCGACGGCAATGCCGATGGTCGAGCCGATCAGGGTGACCACGGGCAGCAGCGCATTGCGCGTTGCATGCTTGATGATGACCCAGAATTCGCGGACTCCCTTGGCGCGCGCGGTGCGCACATAGTCCTGGTTCAGCACTTCGAGCAGCGAAGAGCGCATGTAGCGCATGATCAGCGCGGCATGGCCGATGGAGAGCAGGAAGGCCGGCAGAATGAGGTGTGACAGCAGGTCGGACACGGAAAACGGCGCGCCTGGCGTCAGCATGCCGCCCGAGGGGGCCCAGCGCAGTTGCACAGAGAAGAAGTAGAGGCCGAGCAGGGCTGTGAGGAAGGCCGGGCTCGATATGCCGATGGAGGACGTGACGGACAGCGCGACATCGGTCACCGAATTGCGGCGCACGGCGCTGATGATACCGGCAGCGATACCCAGCACGATGGCGAGCAGCATGCCCGTGCCCATCAGCAGCACAGTCGGCCCGATGCGCTCGAGCACCAGCGGCAGCACGGGCACGCCGGCGCGCTGGATGGAAAAGCCGAAATCGCCCGATATGGCGGCCCGCAACCAGCTGAAATACTGCACCGGCAGTGGCTGGTCGAGGCCGAGCCTTGCCCGCAAGGCGGCAAGCTCATCCATCGAGAGCGGCGCGGCCGGGTTGATATAGGCGTCGATCGCATCACCCGGCGCCAGGCGCAGCAGCACGAAGACGAGGACGCTGAGGGCAACCAGCATCAACAGTCCTATGCCGATACGGCGTGCGATGTAGTTCAACATGGCCAGGTCCGGTGTGGGTGGTAGGCGGCGCGGATCGACCGCGCCGCCATGCGCGAGGGAGAACCGCGCTTACTTGATATCCCAGAGCTCGGGATGGGCAGCGAAGGGGCCACCGGCGGGTGCCGGGGTCCAGACGAAATCGACGAGGTTGGCCGATGCGACGCCATAGCGGTTGGCGACCCACATCGTGGCCCAGGGCAGTTCCTCGTTCATCACCTTGCAGACATCTTGCCAGCGGGCGTCGACCTGACTGGCATCGGTCTCGCCGATGGCGGCGTCGAAGGCAGCACTCAGGTCGTCGAATTCAATGCGCATGATGTTGGCGCCGACCGGGGGCAGCTGTGACTTGTTGAGGCCGACATTGATACCCGCCGGATTGGGCCCGTTCTGCAGGCCCGCATAGATCAGCGGGAATTCGTTCCAGTCGGGGTTGTTCTCCTGGTAGACGGTGCCGTTATAGGTCGGCACGTCGACGACGCGCGGCACGACATTGACGCCGACCTGGGCCAGCATGGCCTGCACGGCAGCCATCACATTGGCAGCCTGGGGCGAGCCGTAATAGGTCAGCCAGGTGATCGGCTTGTCGCCGTTGATGTCGGCCCAGCCGGCTTCATCGAGCAGCGCCTTGGCCTTTTCGGGGTCATAGGCGTAGTCGTTGAGGCCCTCGGGCACCAGGTGCGGCGCGACATAGCCGCAATTGGCCAGCTTGGCAGCTCCGCCATAGAGGCTTTCCACGATCGCGGCGCGGTCGATGGCATACATGAAGGCCTGGCGGACGCGAACATCCTTCCACAGATCGACCTTCTGGTTGAAGCCGATATAGTTGACCACATAGGAGTCGCCTTCGATGACCCTGAAGGCCTCGTTGCCGGCAAAGGTCGCGGCATCTTCCGGTTCGACATAGGTGAACTGGATTTCACCGGCGCGCAAAGCGGCCACCGCAGCAGCAGGGTTCTCGAAATAGCGGTTGATCAGCCGGTCGACCTTGGGCGCGCCGCGCCGGTAGTCCTCGTCGGCGGCCAGTTCGACATACTGATCGGTGACATATTTGGTGAACTTGAACGGGCCGGTGCCGATGGGCGTGGTCGACCACCAGGTGCTGGTGGCGATGCTTTCGGGCGCGATCGAAGCCAAGGCATGCTCGGGCAGGATCATGACCTGCGCCAGCACCGACAGCAGGCCGCCATCAGCCTCCGACAAAGTCACGACCACGGTGCGGTCATCAGGCGCCTCGACACTGGCGATCTTGCCCAGGCGGCCGGTAAAGACGCTGCCCGAAGCGGCGTTGCGGATCAGGTCGAGCGTGAACTTGACGTCGGCGGAGGTGAAAGCCTCGCCGTCATGCCAGGTCTCTTCGGCCAGGTTGAACGTATAGGTCAGCATATCGTCGCTGACCGTGTAATCGGCGGCCAGATCGCCCTCGATGGCGTTCAGTTCCGCATTGTAGATCACCAGCGGCTCGAAATAGGTGTTGAGCCAGGTAAAGCCACCGGTGGCGGCGAGCGGATTGAAGTTCTTGGGGAAACCGCCAGGACCGACATCGAAGCCGCCGGTAATGGTCTTCACATCCTGCGCGAAGGCGGGCGTGGTCAGTGCAGTTGCACCAAGCAGCAGGCCGCCAATGGCCAGGGCTTGCGTGATAGTCCTGATATGCATGGTTTTCCTCCCCGGAAAGATCAGGCTTTGGATGGTTCGGTGCGGTTCCTGGCAATGACCTGCTGGATTCCGCGGTAGTGATCGTCCAAGCGCTTGCGCGCCTGCTCTACGTCCTTGCGAGCGACCGCTTCGACGATTTCGTGATGGTCCCGCCACGTATCGAGCGGCTCGGGATTGTCGAGATTGTTGAAGTTGGAGGCCTTGTTGAAGGCCGTCCAAAAGATGTCGATCAACGCGCTCAACATGTGATTGTTTTGGCAGCGGAACAGCAGCTGGTGGAAACGCTGGTCCTCCTCGGCAAAGCTTTCCTGCCGCTCGGCCCGTGCCTTCATGCGCGCCGTTACATCGCGCAAAGCAACCAGGTCCGCCTCGCTGATCATGGCGATGGTCTTGCCGATCAGCCCGGTTTCGAGCACGCGGCGAATTTCGCGCAATTCCTCGACGTCGCGCAGCGAGTCCTGCAGGCCATAGGCAAGGTTATCGAGCAGCGGCTTGAACGAGAATTCCTTGACGAAGACGCCAATACCGCGCCGCGTCTCGAGAATACCCAGGGATTCCAGCGCCTTGATCGCCTCGCGCATGGAATTGCGCCCGACACCCAGTTGCTGGGCCAGGAAAGTTTCGGGCGGCAGCGGGTCGCCGGCCTTGAGCTGGTTGGCCTCGATATAGTCCTTGAGACTCTCCTGCACGGTCACGTGAAGGAGAGGGGCCCGGCTCAACGGCGTCATCGATTTCAAATTCGACATCGTGGTCCTCGTTTATCTGGTCCCGCTTTTCTGAGCGGCCCAGATCGACACCGTCAACGCTTGTTGCATAGCAACATATGGGATATCCTGCAAGTCGATATTGGACAGGTAATCAAAACATGAAGATCGCATTGTTCGGAACCAGCCATTGGCACGCGGAAATGCACCTGGATGCAGCGCGTGCAGCCGGCGCGACAGTGGTTGGCGTGTGGGACGAAAACCCGGCTCATGCTGCGGCATTCGGCAAAAAGCACGCTCTGCTGGCCGTAACGACCATGGACGAGGGGCTGGCATTGGCGCCCGATCTCACCGTGCTGATGGGGCACCCATCGACCCTGCCCGCCCGTGCGCAGGCGCTGATCGAAGCGGGCGTACCGCTGATTCTGGAAAAACCCGCCGCCAGCAACACCGCGGCCATCGCGGATCTGGCGCAGCTTGCGGAAAAATGCGGCAGCTTTGTCGGTGTGCCGCTGCCCAACCGCTTCGGGCCGATCTTTGGCGCTTACCGGCAATTGCAGGAAACCGGCCGCGCCGGCCGGCTCGCGCATGCCAGCTTCCGGCTGGTGAATGGCCCGCCCGAGCGCTATCGAAAGGATGCGGTGGGCTGGCTGCTCGACCCCGCCATTGGCGGCGGTGGCGCCTTGCGCAACCTGGGCATTCACGGCGTCGATGCCGTACTGAGCATGGCGCAGGGGCCGGTCAGCCTGGTTTCGGCCAGCATTGGCAATCGCATCCATGACGAAGCCGTGGACGATCATGCCCTGCTGGTGCTGACCGATGCGGTCGGTACACTATTCACCGTCGAGGCCGGCTACACCTATGCCTCCATGGCGCCCGGCGGCGAATTCGAATGGCGCATGACAACGGCGAACGCCACGCTGGTTGACCGGGGCGATTGCGCCAGTTGCGTTACGCTCGATGACGCCGGCACACGCGCTCTGCCGCCCGAACCCACGGCCACGCGCTATCGCCTTTTCATGGCCGATACGCTGCAGCGCCTGCGCGACGGCTGCCCGCCGGCCATCACCCTCAATGACTATCTCGCGGCGATGACTCTCATCGATGCCGCATATGAAAAGGCAAGATCATGATTGGAATCGGTATCATTGGCGCCGGACATTTCGGCGCGGTGCATGCAAGGGCGATGACCGAAGTCGATGGCGTGCAACTGGTCGCCAGTTGCCGCGAGGACCGCGCGGCCGCGGAGCAGTTTGCCGGGGAGCATGGCGGCCGTGCCTATTCCGACTGGCGCCAGCTACTCGCCGATCCGGAGGTCGATGCCGTCGTCATCGCCACGCCGCATCACCTGCATGAGGAGATCGCCATCGGTGCGGCCCATGCCGGCAAGCATATCCTGCTGGAAAAGCCGATGGCGCCGACCACCCGCGCCTGCGATGCCATCAATGCCGCCGTCGCACAGGCAGGTGTCCAACTCATGGTCGGGCATGTGATGCATTTCGCCCTGCCCTGCCTTAAGGCCAGGGAGGTCCTCGATTCCGGCGTAATCGGCAAGCCGGTGCTGGGATCGAGCTGGATGATCAAGCTGTGGATGGAGAGCAACCGCCGCGACTGGCACAAGAATACCGCCTCGGGAGGCGGCATGCTGATGACCGCCGGCATCCATGCGCTGGACCGGCTGATCTGGCTGATGGGGCAGGAAGTGGTGGGCGTCAACGCCCTGGCCGGCACCTTCTTTCACGAGCAGCAGGCCGATGACAGCGCACTGATCGGGCTGCGCTTCGCCAATGGCGGCATCGGCCAGGTGCAAAGCGTCGGCTATCGCAACGGAGCGGTCGGCTTTGCCATGGACCTGGTCTGTGAGAACGGCACCTTGCGCATCGACTTCGACCATGGCGTTTCGATCGGCCGCGACGCAGTCTGGACGCCGGTGCCTGATTCGATCGAGCCCGACTGGATGCACCACGCCGTGGTGCGCGAATGGCGCGCCATGCGCGACGCCATAACCGGCGTCGCCCCGGTGCCGGTCAGCGGTGCCTATGCCCGCCAGATTGTCGGAATCATCGAGGCAGTGCATCGGGCCAATGCCGAAAAACGGGAAGTCGCGACAAGCCATGCCTAGCCAATCGACCGAGCAACTCATCCAGGCCTATATCGCGGCCCATCGCGACCCGGCCAAGCCCGTGCCGTCCACCGCCCTGCAAGCGCTGGACGCCGCCGGCGCCATGGCCATACAGGGCGACGTATTGCAGCGCCTGGGCGAGACTGCCTCGGTGGCCAAGGTCGCCGCGCCCGTCGGCGGCCTGGCCCTGGCCGCACCGATCATCGATAGCTGGGTCGTCAAAAGCGGCGGCACGCTGGAGTTGCATGGCCGCGATATGATGGGCCTCGAAATCGAGATCGCCGCCGTGCTCAAGAGCGACCTCACCCCCGATATCGCGCGCCAGGGCAAGGCGGCCGTGCTGGCCGCGATCGACCATTTCATCGTCGGCATCGAGCTGATCGGCACCCGCATCGACCAGTACAAGCAGGCCGGCCCGTTCGGCCCGCTCTCCGATTTCATGGTGACGTCGGGCTATGTGACGGGTCCGCAGGTCATCCGCACCCTGCCCGAAGTCGACGGCCTCCCGATCACGCTGGAAACCATGGCCGGCGCCACCCAACTTGGACCGGCCAAACACCCTTTTGGCGGCGTGCTCGAGCCAATCATCGCCTATGCCAGCGCCCCCTTCGACCATTTCGGCGGCCTGCGCGCCGGCATGACTATCACCACTGGCTCCCTCTGCCCCCTCATCGAAATCGCCCCAACCGGTACCGTCAGTCTGCAGCTCGGCGAATTTGATCCGGTCTCCTTAAGCTTCAAGGCAAAGTGACCAATCAGGGCCAAGCTTCTGTGACCATCATTGGCGGCGGTGCCAGCGGCGTGCTGCTGGCCGCCCATCTGCTGCGCGATCCCGATGCCGATATCCGGGTGACGCTGCTGGAGCGGCGCGGCCAGTTCGGGCAGGGCGTGGCCTATTCGGCCAGCCAGCGCGACCACAAGGTCAATGTGCCGGCGCGCGGCATGAGCGCCTTTTCCGACGATCCCGACCATTTCTGGCGCTGGCTGCAGGCGCGAAACTATCCCAGCCCCACGGGCTCCTGGGTCTTCGTGCCGCGCCGGCTCTATGGCGTCTATCTCGAACATGTGCTGGAGGAGGCCGCCCGCCTGCGGCCCGGCCGGCTCGTCGTCCATGCCGAGGAAGCGGTGGCGGTGCGCCAGACCGGGTCCGGCGTCGAAACCGTGCTCGACAATGGCACCAGCATCGTCAGCCGCCATGCCGTGCTGGCCGTGGGCCACGAGACCCAGCCGGCCCGCGGGCGCGGCATTGCCGTGCGCGTCGGCTCGGAGCGCGACACGCCGCTCGATCCCGACGTGCCTGTCATGATCCTGGGGTCGGGCCTCAGCATGGTCGATACCTGGCTGTCGCTGGCCCAGGCCGAGCACCGCGGCCCCATCCTGGTCGTCTCGCGCAATGGTTTCCTGCCCAAGGGTCACACGGACGTGCCGCCCCTGCAGATCGATGACGCCGATGTGCCTTTTGGCACCAATCTGCCCGATTTCATGGTCTGGTTCCGGGGGCTGGTGGCCGAGACCGAGGCCGATGGCGGCGACTGGCGCAGCGTCATCGACGGGCTGCGCCCCTATAACCAGCGCATCTGGCAGAACTGGACCGAGCATACCAAGCGGCAGGCCTTGCGCCACCTGCGCCCCTGGTGGAACATCCATCGCCACCGCCTGCCGCCTGAGCAGCACGACCGGCTGAGCGCCGCGGTGGCCGGCGGGCAGGTCGAGCTGATCGCCGCCGAATTCGTCGGCATCGAGCACCATGGCGAGGGCGTCCGCGCCACGATACGGCCGCGCGGCCGACAGGAGCGGCAGGCGCTGGACGTCGCCCGCGTCTATGATTGCGGTGGCGTGACGCTGGATGTGGAGACCAGCTCCAACCCCGTCATCCGCGACCTGATCGCCAATGGCGCGGGCCGGCCGGACCCGCTGCATATCGGCCTCGATGTCGACGAGAACTGCTTCGTGATCGCCGGCGACGGTGTGGTGTCGCGCCACCTGCTGGCGGTGGGGCCGCTGACACGTGGGCGGTTCTTCGAAATCGAGGCGGTGCCCGATATCCGCCGCCAATGCGCTGAAATCGCCCGAAAAATCCTGCCGCGCTGACCAGTCGCATTCCGCAAATCCGGTCCTTCACCAGCGCGCCAGCAGGTCTGGTGGATTGGTGGTTGACTTTTGAAGCGGTCGCGGTAACGTTCCCACGAGACGATGGATCCGCCAGAAGGTCCGTCGAGGGATGAGTCATGAGCAAGAGCCGCAGTCGCCGGCCGACAATCATCGATGTGGCTGAGCGCGCCGGGGTGTCCAAGAGCACCGCGGCGCGGGCGCTGACGGGTTCATCCAACATTACCGAAGAAACGCGCGAGAAAGTGGTCAAGGCCGCGGCGGCCGTGGGCTATGAGCGCAACCACCTGGCGGTGGGGATGCGGTCGGGCCGCTCGGGCATGCTGGGCCTGGTCATACCCGACATTACCAACCCGTTCTGGGCCGATGTGGCGCGCGGCGCGCAGGATCGCGCGGCGAAAAGCGGGGCCTCGCTGCTTGTCTTTTCGTCGGACTGGGACCCCGAAGCCGAGGCGCAGCATTTGCGGGCGCTACGGCAGGCGCGGGTCGATGGCGCGATCATCAATCCGGTGGCCGACAATTTCGACGATCTCGACCGGTTCGGCCTGCCCTTCGTCTTCATCGGCTCGAGCGCCGAGCGCTTTGCCGATGTGTCGAGCGTGGGCTCGGACATTACCCAGGCCGTGCGGCTGGGGCTGGATCACCTGGTCAGCAAGGGGCACAAGGCGCCCTGCCTGATCCTGGGGCCCAAATCGCGCCTGGCGCGGGCGCGCTTCCTGCGCGCGGTGCATGAGCATTGCGTGGAGCGCGATGTCGATCCGGCCATCCTGGCCATGGAGGACGGGGAATATACGGTCGAGGGCGGTCGCCTGGCGATGCGCCGGCTGCTGGAGCGGCCGCATGTGGGGCATGTCTCGGTGTTCGCGGCCAATGACATGATGGCGCTGGGCGCCATGATGGCAGTGCGCGAAGCCGGGCTCGACTGTCCGCGCGACGTTTCCATTCTGGGCTTCGACGGCATTCCCTCCGGGGAATTCGCCTGGCCGGGGCTGACCACCGTGGCCAAGCCCGGCCGCGCCATCGGCGAGCGGGCGGTTGAGGGGCTTTTCGACGAAATCGAACACAAGCCGGAACACCGGCGCATCTTCATGCCGTGCCGCCTGATAGAGCGAGGCTCACTCGCCGACCTGACGGCACACCACCCCCAACGCATGCAGGGGGCAGGGAGGGTCTGACATGGCTGCCGGTTCAGGACAGAAGATCGCTGCTGCATCGTCAAATGGGAACGTTCCCAACGTTAACGAACAGGCCATTGATGCTAGCGGACTGTTAGCATCGAGAGTGGGATTGCGTGAAAAAGTGCGACAGTGGTGGCCCTACTACGCCATGATGGCGCCCGGCCTGCTGTTCTTCTTCATCTGGCACTATGTACCGATCTGGGAGGCCAAGATGGCCTTCGAGAATGTGCGCATCATTCCCCCCAATATCTGGGTGGGCTGGAAGAATTTCGAGGTGCTGTTCTCCTCGCCCATCTTCTACCAGGTGCTGGCCAATACGCTGATCATTTCGGGCATGAAGATCCTCTTCGTCTTCCCGGTGCCGATCATCGTGGCCTTGCTGCTGAACGAAGTGCGCAGCGGCAAGCTGCGCGGCGCGGTGCAGTCGGCAATCTACCTGCCGCATTTCCTCTCCTGGGTGGTGATTGCGGGCGTCTTCATTGCCCTGCTCTCGCCCACCGACGGGGCGGTGAACCAGATCCAGACGGCGATGGGGTTCGAGCCGGTCAACTACATGACCAATACCGGCACAATCCGCTGGGTGCTGGTGATCTCGGAAATCTGGCGCTCGGCCGGCTGGGACAGCCTGCTCTATCTCGCCGCCATCTTCGCCATCGACCCCCAGCTTTACGAGGCCGCCGAAATGGACGGCGCCAATCGCTGGCAGAAAATCTGGCACGTGACCATTCCCGGCATCGTGCCGACCATCGCGACGCTCTTCATTCTCAATATGGGCATGTTCCTCAGCGCCGACCTCAACCAGGTCATCAACATGCAGAATGCGGTCAACGCCTCGACCATCGATATCATCGACACCTATGTCTATCGCCTGGGCCTTTCGACCGGCGAATATGCGCTGGCCACGGCCGCGGGCCTGTTCAAGGCGGTGATCGGCATGGCGCTGGTGCTGATCTCCCACTTCGTCAGCAAGAAGCTGACCGGCAAGGGGGTGTGGTGATGGCCAGCCAGTCGCGCCGGACCCCGCTGGAACGGGTCGAATATGTGCTCATCGTCTCGACGCTCCTGCTGCTGGTGGTGTTCACCCTGCAGCCGCTGCTGAACCTGCTGGCCCTGTCGCTGTCCGACGCCAGCAAGGTGGCCGGCTTCTCCGGCCTCTCGATCTTCCCCGACGGGTTCTCGCCCGATGTGTGGCTGCTGCTGCTGCAACATCCCAATGTGCAGCGCGGCATCTTCAATTCGGTCTGGATGACCGCCACCAGCGTCGTCATCGGCGTGCTGGGCACGGCTTTGATGGCCTGGGGCATGTCGCGGCCGGGCCTGCCGGGGCGGCGCCTCATCTTCATCCTGGTGCTGGTGACCATCGTCTTCGAGCCGGGCATCATTCC
>CBIGSA010000013.1:0-22792 GCA_966192215.1 uncultured Devosia sp.
ATTTTTCTGCGGCGCCGTTTTTTTGTTTTTTGGGGCCGCCCCCCCCCCCCCCGGCCCCCCCCCGTCTCCGGAAACGAAATCGCGCAGCCGGGCCGGTTTAGGCAATGCCATTGCGGCCACCCTGCCCGCCCGTAAATTACTCATCCGAAACAGTGCTTTACCGCTGGACGCCCTGGCCGGCGCCATTGCATCTGACCGCCAACGACTCTTTCAACCGTTGGAAAACAGCGTCAGATGAACAAGCTTTTCGCCACCGCCGTCGCCGCCCTTGCTTTGGGCAGCGCTCCCGCTTTCGCTCAGCCCGCCGATATCCTCAACGCATCCTATGATATCGGCCGCGAACTGTTCGAAGCCGAGAATGCGGCCTACGCCGCCTCGGGCGCCACGGTTACAATCAACCAGTCGCATGCCGGCACCTCGACCCAGGCCCGTGCCATCCTCGAAGGCCTGGCCGCCGATGTGGTGACCTTCAACCAGGTGACGGACATCGCAAAGCTGGTGGAGGGCGGCTTCGTCTCCGACGACTGGGCCAGCGAATTCCCCAACAATGCGTCGCCGTTCTATTCCTTCCCCAGTTTCCTGGTACGCGCAGGCAACCCCAAGAACATCAATGACTGGGGCGACCTGGCTGCCGAAGGCGTGCAGGTGATCTTCCCCAACCCCAAGACGTCGGGCAATGGCCGCTATACCTACCTGGCCGCCCGCGCCTGGGCCGTGGAGGAATATGCCGGCGACGAAGCCAGGGTCGAGGAGTTCCTCACCAAGCTCTTCAACAACGTCCCGGTCTTCGAGACGGGCGGCCGCGCCGCCACCACCGCCTTCACCGAGCGCCAGCTCGGCGACGTGCTGATCACCTTCGAGGCCGAGACCCTGGCCGTGGCCAACCAGCTCGGCACCGACAAGTACCAGCCGGTCACCCCGTCGGTGAGCTTTCTCTCCGAATTCCCGGTCGCCATCGTCGACAAGGTGGTCGATAGCCGAGGCAGCCGCGACCTGGCGAAGGCCTATCTCGACTTCCTCTTCACGCCGGAGGGTCAGGAAGTGGCCGCCAGCAATTTTCACCGTCCCAACGATGAGGGCGTTGCTGCCGCCCATGCCGACCAGTTCCCTGCTGTCCGCCTGGTGACGGCCGAGGAAGCCTTTGGTGGCTGGGATGCGATCTCCACCGAGCACTTCGCCGATGGCGGCCTGCTCGACAGGGTTTTCCTCAACCAGTGATCGACCCACAAACTCGATGTCACCGACCCTGAGCTGGGGTCCATCCTGAGATGGCGCAATGCGCCGCCAGATGGCCGTCAGAACCGCCACCTTGCGGCAACGGCAAAATCTCGAGATGGATCCCGGCTCAAGGCCGGGATGACACCGTGGTTTTGGATCTGAACCAGACACCGGCGGGCAGCGATGTCCGCCCATTCGCGTGAGGCAATATGGCGCAGAAACGCAGCAAGCATCTCTTGCCCGGCTTCGGGCTGACGCTTGGCGTCTCCATGCTCTATCTGACCATCATCATCGTGCTGCCGCTGCTGGCCATGCTGCTCAAGGTCGGTGGCATGGGCTGGGAGGAGTTCTGGCGCATCGTCGCCTCCAACCGCTCCCTGGCCGCCTATCGCATCACCTTCACCTCGGCGCTGGCAGCCACCGTGTTCAACGGCCTTTTCGGCTTGCTGCTGGCCTGGGTACTAACGCGCTACAGCTTCCCCGGCAGGCGCATGCTCGACGCGCTGGTCGACCTGCCCTTTGCATTGCCCACGGCCGTGGCGGGCCTCGTACTGGTGACGCTCTTCGCCGAAACCGGCTGGTATGGCCAGTTCCTTGAACCCAGCGGCTTCAAGGTCAATTACACCCAGGCCGGCATCATCGTGGCCATGACCTTCACCTCCGTCCCCTTCGTGGTGCGTACCGTCCAGCCGGTGCTGGAGGAATTGCAGACCGATCTCGAGGAAGTGGCGCGCACGCTTGGCGCCACGCGCTGGCAGATTTTTGCCCGTGTCATCTGGCCCACCATCCTGCCCGCCTTCATGGCCGGGTGCGTGCTCTCCTTCGCCCGCTCGCTGGGTGAGTTCGGCGCCGTGGTGTTCATCGCCGGCAACCTGCCGGGCCTTACCGAAATCGTCTCGCTGCTCATCTTCATCCGGCTCGACGAATATAACTACGAGGGCGCCGCCGCCCTGGCCTTCGTACTGCTGCTGGCGGCTTTCCTCACGCTGCTGCTGACCAATGCCCTCCAGGCCTGGCAGGTGCGCTACGCCGAGAGGAGCCGGTGATGCAGGCCGCCCGTGCCGTCCAGCGCTCTTTCGGCGAAATTGCGCTGATCTTCGCTGCTTTCCTGTTTGCCGCGGCCCTGCTCGTCGTGCCCCTGGCGTTGATCTTCAGCTTCGCACTGCGCGAGGGACTAGGCGGCTATCTCGCCAATATCGCCGAGCCCACGACACTCCATTCCATCGGCCTGACCGTGCTCACCGCGCTGGTGGTCGTGCCGGTCAATATCGTCATCGGCGTCTGCGTCGCCTGGCTGGTGAGCCGCTTCAACTTCCGCGGAAGGCAGCTGCTGATCACCATTATCGAACTGCCGGCGGCGGTGAGCCCCATCGTGGCCGGCACGGTCTATCTGTTTCTTTATGGCGGCCAGGGCCTGCTCGGCCCGGCTTTGCAGGGTGCGGGCATCCAGTTGATGTTCACCGTCACCGCAATCATCCTGGTGAGCCTCTTCGTCACCGCGCCCTTCGTGGCGCGCGAGCTGATCCCGCTGATGCAGCAACAGGGGTCCGAGGACGAGGAAGCGGCGCTGTCGCTGGGCGCCAATGGCTGGCAGATGTTCTGGTTCGTCACCCTGCCCAATATCCGCTGGGCCATTCTCTATGGCGCCATCCTGACCAATGCGCGTGTCATGGGTGAATTCGGGGCTGTCTCGGTGGTGTCAGGTTCCATTCGCGGTCAGACCAACACCCTGCCCCTGCAGATCAGCCAGTTGTTCAACGACTTCAATGTTACCGGCGCCTTTGCCGCGTCCTCCACGCTGGCCCTGATGGCGGTGCTGACACTGGTGCTGAAATCGGC
Source organism: uncultured Devosia sp. (assembly GCA_966192215.1). Classification (GTDB taxonomy): domain Bacteria; phylum Pseudomonadota; class Alphaproteobacteria; order Rhizobiales; family Devosiaceae; genus Devosia. The sequence continues at coordinate 3,058 of CBIGSA010000013.1, forward strand.
GCTGGAAGCCAGGGGCGGCTGGCGCTAGCCGGCCTGCTGCAGTTCGAGCTCGGGCTGGTCTGCCGATACGGCGAACATGGCCGCCGTCAGGTCCGATTGCGTCACCATGCCGACCAGATAGCCATCCCCATCCACCACCGGCAGATGGTGCTGGCCGGCATCGGCCATGAAGGGGACCAGCTGGGCGATGGGGCTTTCCGGCCGCGCCGCACGGACCGGCGTGCTCATGATATCTTCCACGCGGCCCTTGAGCCGGCGATCGGAATTGCTGATCGCGCGCAGCCGCCAACCCAGGCCCGAACCGGTGGACGACATGCCCCAATCGGCCTTGTCGAGCAGGTCGGTCTGGGTGAGGATGCCGATGACCCGGTTGTCGATATCGACCACGGGCAGCGCCTTGATGTGATGCTCGCGCAGGTGCCGCAAAGCCTCGCGCAGGCTGGTCTTGGGGCCAACGGACTGCACGTCCCGGCTCATGATATCGGCGCAGGTGACGCCACCCGAGCGCCGGTCATAGGCACGGACCTCGGCACGATGCAGGATATCCTCGAGATCGTCGGTGGCGACAGGCATGACCAGGTCATATTGCGCCAGCACGGCACTGATATCGTCCTGCGTCACGCCCAGCCGGTTCATGGGCAGCGGATCGGCCGTGCGATGCGGGTTAGCCGGAACCGGCGCCAGATGCGGATAGCGGCGGCCGGTTAGGTTGTTGAACAGCAGCGCTGCCAGCAACAGCAGCAGCGAATTGACCATGACCGGCCAGATGACGAAGCCGAAGCCGGCCGCCTGGATGGCCGGGCCGCCCAGGACAGCGGTCAGCGCCACGGCGCCACTGGGCGGATGGAGGCATTGCAGCGCCATCATAGCCGCGATGGCCAGGCCCACCGCCAGCGCGGCCGCCAGCACCGGATCGCCCACATAATGCGCGCAGGTGACCCCGATCAGCGCCGCGATCGTATTGCCGCCGATGATCGACCAGGGTTGCGCCAGGGGGCTGGTGGGCACGGCAAAGAGCAGCACGGCCGAAGCGCCCATCGGCGCGATCAGCAACGGCACATCCGGGGAGCCGCCCAGCGCCAGCCCGGCCACCGCCCCGGTCACCAGGATGCCGATCAGCGCACCGATCGAGGCGCGCAGCCGCTCGCCCAGGCTGACGGGCGCCAGGCCGGGCACGAAACGCTTGATGAGAGGAAGCATACTGGACATTGGCGCGGGATGTAGCAGCCGCGCCCGATGCCGCCAACTGCTTGGTCATCCACGCTTTTTCGTATTTCACACTGCCGCTGGAATATTCTTCCTGCCTTACCGCGCAAACGCCTCGAACGGATTGGTTTCGGTCAGCCGGACGATCATCGCCTCGTCCACCCCGGCCGCCCGCAGCTTGGGCAGCACGCTGTCCACCAGATGTGTATAGGGCCGCGGTACGCCACCGCCCGGTTTTGCCGGATCGAACCATCCCATATCGTGGCTGAGCAGGAGCTGGCCGCCCAGACCTGCCTCGAGCGCCCGCAATATGCGGGGCACGGTTTCCTCGTCGGGCACATAGCCGATATTGTCGTATTCGATCCACGCCCCGCGCGCCGCCACGGCCTTGTGCATGGCGAAATCGGGTTCAGCCTGGGTGTGGATGGAGATGAAGCGGCTGGCCGTATGGCCCTCGGCCTCGATGATATCGAGCTGGTCCATCACCACCCGCCCCTTGATGGTGTGCGACCCGATCACCGCATTGGTCGCCCTGGCGGCCCGGGCCGCTGCCCGCAAGATGCGCGCCTCGAGCGGGGTGATGCCATCGTCGCCAGCGCTGAGCTTGATCCAGCCGGCCTTGACGCCGGTATCCTCGATCCCCTCGGTCAGCTCCTTCAGCATCCAGGCTTCCAGCTCGGCTTCGCTGGCCGAGCCGACCCAGGCGGGAATCCACGGCTCGCGATAATTGCCCGTGGGCACGACAATAGGGAAGTTCGTCGCCTGCGACACGGCCAGGTCCATATCGGCCCGCCGGCCTACGCCGCCGGTTGAGCATTCCACCAAAGCCGTGACGCCCTGCGCCTTGATCGCTTCTATCTGTGGCGCCATCAGCGCCACCACCTCGGCCACATCCGCCTCGGCATAGCCCGGCTGGTCCGGCGTACGCAGGTCGACGAACACATGCTCATGCGGCAGGATAAGGCCGAGCTGATCCTTGCCCAGCGCCCCCAGCGTCGTCATCAAGTGCTTCATCGCATGTCCTCCCCCAAACTGGTTCCATGCCTTTAGAGCATCGTGAGACGATTTTGTCTCTTGTGCGATGGGCCGGCTTGGGTTGAGTTGAGGCGGGTGCAGGCGATGATGGGACCGCAATGACTCTGCCGCAAGCTCTTGCCTTCCTCATCCTGGCCGGCATGGTGCTGGCCTTCATGCTGGGGCGCTGGCGCTATGATGTCGTGGCCGTGGGCGCCCTGCTCATCGCCCTGGCCGTGGGAATCGTATCGCCCGAAGCGGCCTTTTCCGGCTTTTCCGACGACATAGTCATCATCGTGGGCAGCGCGCTGGTGGTGAGCGCGGCGGTGTCGCGCTCCGGCATCATGGAAATCGTGGTGCGGCGCTTCGCGCCCAATATCAGCACGCCCCGCGCGCAACTGATCCTTTTGGTGACCGTCGTCACAGTACTCAGCGCCTTCGTCAAGAATATCGGCGCGCTGGCCATCATGATGCCCATCGCCTTTCAGATGGCGCGGCGCTCGGGCGTATCGCCCTCCATGTTCCTGATGCCGATGTCCTTTGGCGCCCTGCTGGGCGGGCTGATGACCCAGATCGGCACCTCGCCCAATATCATCGTCTCCCGCGTACGAATGGACATGACGGGCCAGGCCTTCAACATGTTCGACTACACGCCGGTCGGGCTGGCCCTGGCAGTGACGGGCATCATCTATCTCGCCGTCTGCTACCGGCTGCTGCCCGAGCGCCAGCGCGAACGCGGCGGCCTCGACAGCGCCATCGACATCAAGAACTACACGACCGAAGCCCGCGCCCCGGAGGATTCGCCGGCCGTCGGGCAAACCGTGTCTCAGGTGCAGGCGCTGGCCGACGGCCGAGCCATGGTAACGCGCATTGTCGGCGCCAATGGTCACACCCGCACCCCCTTGCCCGACGCCAAGTTGCGCGCCGGCGATATCCTGCTGATATCGGGGGAGCCCGAAGCCCTGGACCGGATGGTGTCGCAGGCCGGGCTGACCTTTTCCGAGCGACGCGGCGCCGCCACGCGTGACGCAGCCGATTTCGGCATTATCGAAGCGGTGATCGGGGAAGCCTCGGGCCTGATCGGCGCCACCGCGCAGGAGCTGACCCTGTTCGACCGCACCGGCCTGAACCTGCTGGCCATCAGCCGCCGCGACCAGCGCTTTACCGAGCGGCTGGGGCAGATCCGCTTCCAGAATGGCGATGTGATCCTGCTGCAGGGCCATATCAAGCGCCTGCCCGAACTGCTGCGCGAATGGGATTGCCTGCCCCTGGTGGAGCGCGGCCTGAGGCTGGGCAGTGTACGCAATTCCATCGTGCCTCTGCTTATCCTGCTGATCGCTATGGCGGCCACGGCCATTGGCCTGGTGCCCGTAGCGCCAGCCTTCTTCGCTGCCGCCGTGGCCATGGTGCTGACCCGCAGCCTGCCCATCCGCGACATTTACGGGCATCTCGATGCGCCGATCCTGGTGATGCTGGCCTGCCTGATCCCGGTTTCCGAATCCCTGCGCACCACCGGCGCTACCGACCTCATCGCCAATTTCCTCTCCATGACGGCCGCGACACTGCCCAGCTGGGGTGCGCTGGCGCTGATCATGGTCGCCGCCATGGCCGTGACGCCCTTCCTCAACAATGCCGCCACCGTGCTGGTCATGGCGCCCATCGCCGCCACCTTCGCCACCGACCTGGGCTATGCGCCCGAGGCCTTCCTGCTCGCGGTGGCCATCGGTGCCGGCTGCGACTTCCTCACGCCCATCGGGCATCAATGCAACACGCTGGTCATGGGTCCCGGCGGCTACAAGTTCGGGGATTATTGGCGGCTGGGACTGCCGCTTTCGATCCTGGTCGTGCTCGTCGGCGTTCCTATGCTCATGCTGGTCTGGCCGTTCTAGAATGCACACAAGTCACGTCGTTCCCCTGCCCGGCCGTCCGCCACTCCTGCTCGGGGCCAGGCCCGCCGTCATGGGCATCCTCAACGTCACGCCCGACAGCTTTTCCGATGGCGGCCAGCATGATCGCCTGGCCGGCGCCGTGGCGCATGCCCACCTGATGTTGGCCGAGGGCGCCGATATCATCGACATTGGCGGCGAAAGCACCCGCCCCGGCGCCGCCCCCGTGGGCGTGCAGGAAGAGCTCGATCGCGTCATGCCTGTCATCGACGCGCTGGTGGCCGACGGCATCACCGCGCCGATCTCCATCGACACCTACAAGCCCCTGGTGGCCGACCAGGCCATCCAGGCCGGCGCCAGCATCATCAACGATGTGCACGGCCTGCAGGGCGCCCCCGAAATGGCGGAGGTGGCGGCTTTGCATCGCGTGCCTGTCATCGCCATGCACTGGGACAAGGCCCGCGACACTTCGGCGCCACTCATTCCGGCCGTGCTGGACTATCTGGCGCGCAGCGTGGCGCTGGCCGAACAGGCGGGGATCGCCCGCGAACGCCTCATCCTCGATCCGGGCTTCGGCTTCGCCAAATCGCTGGCCGACAATTATCACCTGCTCGACAAGCTGGCTGACCTCTCCGCGCTGGGCCTGCCGCTGCTGGTGGGCACATCGCGCAAATCGATGATCGGCAAGCTGCTGGACAACCAGCCCGAGGAGCGCCTGGCCGGTACCATCGCCACCAATGTGCTGGGCTATATCAATGGTGGCCATATTTTCCGGGTGCATGACGTACGCGCCGTCAGCGATGCCCTTCGCGTGGCGCAGGCAACACTGTATGGTCCGCCCGCGGGCCCATAGGGCTCCGCCCGACAATGAGGGACAGCAGATGGCCGAAGGTTTCACAGGCGACCGTATCATCCTGAAAGACCTGGGCTTTTACGGCTATCACGGCGTTTTCGCCGAAGAGGCCAGGCTGGGCCAGCGATTCTTCATCGATCTGGAAATCGGCCTGGACCTGTCCCTGCCGGCCAGCACCGACCGGCTCAGCACCGGCACGTCCTATGGCGACGTCTACGACGTGGTGAAGGCCGCTTTCGAAGGCCAGAGAATGAAGCTGCTGGAGGCGCTGGCGCAGAATATCGTCGACGCCATCTTCACAGCCTTTCCAACAGTCAACTGGATCGTCATCCGCGTGCGCAAGCCCGAGGCGCCGATCGCCATGGTGCGCGGCGAAGCCGCCATCGAGCTGCATCGGCGGCGGCAATGAAGGCCTGGCTGGTTCTCGGGGCCAATATTGGCGACCCGCCGGCGCAGTTGGCCGAGGCGGTGCGACGCATAGATGCCCATCCCGCCATCAGCGTCGTCGCGCAATCGTCGGTGCTCACCACCAAGCCCTGGGGCAAGACCGACCAGCCGGATTTCGCCAATCAGGCCGTCGCGGTCGAAACCGGCCTCGAACCCCTCGACCTGCTCGACGTTATTCTCGGCATCGAGCTGGATATGGGGCGAGTGCGCAAGGAAGTGTGGGGCCCGCGGGTGATCGATATCGACATGATCGCCTATGAGCGCGTCGAGATGGCGACGCCCCGCCTGACCCTGCCGCATCCTCACGCGCATGAGCGCGATTTCGTCCGGGCGCCGCTGGGGGAGATCGCCCCCGAGGTCACCGCCTGGCTGACATCTAGGCGCGAAACGCGTTGAGCACGGCCACGGCCGTATCGAATTCGACGCGGCGCTTGGCCCGGCGCTCGGCGGCTTCCTCGTCCTGGCCCCATTGGGCGATCTGGTAATCCTCGTCGACATGGGCCGCCTTCCACACCTGATCGGGCGAAAAGAGCTTGTTCCAGAGGCCGATGGCGAGAAGTCCTGAACCGGTCAATCCGGCAATGGACACAAGTGCCGTCATCACCAGCAGATTTTCACCCAAAAGCGACTCCGCCAGCCGATCTAGCGTCACCTTGGGCTGGGACTGGTGGATGATGCCCATGGTTGGCTGGAAGCTGACGCCGAAATGGCGCGCCAGCACGGTCAGCGCATTGTCCCAGACCAGTTCCTGCTCGGAGACCAGTTCGCGCGGGCTCTCGGCGCGATAGAGCAGCAGGTCGCTGCCGGCGAATTTGATCACTTCCTCGCGGAAGGCCGGGATCATCTCCTCGCCGCTCTCGATGGCCGAATTGACCAGCCGCACCATGGGCATGGTGGCGGGATCGACGAATTCGCCCTGCCCGGCCCATTCCTCGGCCATGGTCGTGGCAATGGCGGCGGCCGGCACGATCACCTGCAGCTTCTTGCCCGGCGTGCGCACCGGCCGGCCATCGAGCGTGACGACGAAGCCGCCGTCGACGGGGCCGGCAGCCACATCCTTGTAGAACCGCTTGGGCAGTTCGACCTTGTTGAGATGCTGGGCCCGGCCATAGCCGTCGTCGCGGTGGCGGTTGATATCTTCGAGTTGGTCGCGCATCTTGCCTAATCCAAAAGCTGGCTGACCGCGCCGGCAAGCTGGTCATAGCGGTCGATCATGGTGGAGGCGCCGGCGGCGATAAGCTCGCGCGGCTCGTGATAGCCCCAGGTGACGCCGATGGTCTTGCAGCCGGCGGCGACGCCCATTTCGATATCGAAAGTCGTGTCGCCGATCATTACGGTTTCATCAGGGCCGGCGCCGGTTTCGCGCATGGCGGTTTCCAGCATGCCGGGATGGGGCTTGGAGGGATTATGATCGGGCGTCTGCAGGGTCACGAAGTGATCGCTGAGCCCGTGCAAGGCCAGGATACGATGGACACCGGTCAGGCCCTTGCCGGTGGCAATGCCGAGCAGCGTGTCGGGCCGCGTGCGCAAAGCTGCCAGCGCCTCGGCGGCGCCGGGAAACAGCCCTTCGCGGTTGGCCTCGGTGACCAGTGAGGCGCGATAATGCGCTCGGTAGTCCTCGACCAACTGGCCGACCAGCACTTCGTCGTCGCTATGGGCCAGGCGGGCCATGGCCTGGGGCAGCGACAGGCCGATGACGCGGCGCGATTGCGCCGGGCTGGGTGCATCGAGCCCGCGGCCAGCAAAGGTGATCGCCATATGCTCGGCAATCAGCGCCTGCGTGTCGATCAGCGTGCCATCCATGTCGAAGACGACGAGTTTCATGCGCCATCCTCCGGATCGCCGCTGACATCGTAGCGATCAGGATCGAAGCCCAATGCCTCGAAACTGGCCCGCATATGGGGCGGCAGGGGCGCGGAAATATCGAGCCTCTTGCCATTGCGCAACGGCAGGGCAATGCGGCGGGCATGGAGGTGCAGCCCCTCGCTGAGGCCGGGCGCGCCCTGCCAGTTCTCGATATTGAAATAGCGCGGATCGCCAATGATGGGCGTACCGAGCTGGGCCATGTGGACGCGGAGCTGGTGGGTCCGGCCGGTGACCGGCTTGAGCGTGACCCAGGCAAAGCGCCGGCTGGCCGTATCGGTGGTCGAATAATAGCTCATCGAATGCTGGGCGCCCGGCGTGCCGTTCTTGACCACCACCATCTGCTCGCCATCGGTCGTGGCCTGCTTAGCGAGGAAGCAGGAAATCTCGCCCTGCCGGGGATTGGGGTTACCGGCGACGATGGCCCAGTAGATCTTGCGGGCCGAACGCGAGCGGAACACGGTGCCGAAATGGCTGGCCGCCGCGTGGGTCTTGGCAACGACCAGGCAACCGGACGTATCGCGGTCCAGCCGATGGACCAGGCGTGGCGCCTCGCCCTTCTTGTTGGGCAGGCTTTTGAGCATGCCATCGATATGGCGCTTGGTGCCGCTGCCGCCCTGCACGGCCAGGCCATGCGGCTTGTTGAAGACGTAAAGGTCGTCGTCCTCATAGATGATGAGGTCGCGCAGGAACTGCGCATCGGCCTCGTTGACCTTGACCGGTTTGACCGTATCGGGATCGTCGATGGGCGGGATGCGCACGGTCTGGCCGGCGGATACGCGGGTGCTGGTGGTCACCTTGGCCTTGTCGACCTTGACCTCGCCATTGCGGATCAGCTTCTGCAGCCGCCCGAAGCCGAGTTGGGGGAAATGACGGGCGAACCAGCGATCCAGACGCATCCCGTCTTCATCGCTCTCCACCTGCCGCTGTTGAACGCCACTCATGCCACGCCTCGGGTCACCAAAAGCCCGAGATAAAGCCCGACGAGGCAGAGCACAACCGACAACAGCACATAGGCGGCAGCCTGCAGCATCTCGCCGCGTTCGATCAGCACGATCGCATCGAGCGAGAAAGAGGAAAACGTCGTGAAACCACCAAGAATTCCGACAGCGACGAACAGGCGTGCCTCCTGCTGCCAGGCGGGCAGCAGGCGGGCCATGAGGCCGACAAACAGGCCCATGGCGAGGGAGCCGATGATGTTGACAAGCAGCGTCGCCAGCGGAAAGGACATGGGCCAGAGCCGGCCGATGAGCGCGGAAAGCCCGTAGCGAGACATGGCACCCAAGGCACCGCCGGCCCCGACGACAAGGAAGGGATACATCACTCTTCTCCCCGTTTCGCGGCCCGGAGCCGTTCGAAATAGTCGATGCGCTTTTTCAGCTCGCGCTCGAAACCCCGCTCCACCGGCTCGTAGAATTTCTGTCGCCCGAGCTTTTCGGGGAAATATTCCTGGCCGGAAAAGGCCTCGGGGGTGTGGTGGTCGTAGATATAGCCCTCGCCGTAGCCCGCCCCCTTCATCAGCTTGGTGGGTGCGTTGAGGATAACCATGGGCGGCATGGGGGAACCCGTTGATTTCGCAAGGCTCATGGCGGCCTTGAAGGCGGTATAGACGGCATTCGACTTGGGAGCGAGCGCCAGATAGACCACCACCTGCGCCAGCGCCAGTTCGCCCTCGGGAGAGCCCAGCATCTGATAGGAATCGCGGGCGGCCACGGCCATTTGCAGGGCCTGCGGATCGGCCAGGCCAACATCCTCGGAAGCCATGCGGATCAGGCGCCGCGCGAGGAAAAGCGGATCCTCGCCGGCATCGAGCATGCGGGCGAAATAGTAGAGCGCGGCGTCGGGATCGGAGCCGCGGATGGTCTTGTGCAGGGCCGAAATGAGATTGTAGTGGCCATCCTGCGCCTTGTCGTAAATGGGGGCTCTGCGCTGCACAACTGTTAGCAGGCTGTTAGCATCGAGCGTCTCACCTGACCGCGCCGAGGCGAGAATTTCCTCCACCAGGCCAAGCAAAGCCCTGCCATCGCCATCGGCGAGGCCCAGCAAGGTGTCGCGGGCTTCAGGGGTCAGCGGCAGGGTCGAGCCCACCAGCGTCTCGGCACGCTGCAAAAGCAGCTCGAGATCTTCGCGCTTGAGCGACTCGAACCGCAGCACCTGGCTGCGCGACAGCAGAGCCGCATTGAGCTCGAAGGAGGGATTCTCCGTGGTCGCGCCGACCAGGATGATAGTCCCATCTTCCATGACGGGGAGGAAACTGTCCTGCTGGGCCCGGTTGAAGCGATGGATTTCATCGACAAAGAGCAGGGTGCGATGGCCGGACAGGCGCTCGAAGCGGGCCTTCTCGAACACCTTCTTGAGGTCGGCGACACCCGAGAAGATGGCTGATATCTGTTCGAACCGCACGTCGATCTGCTCGGCCAGCAGCCGCGCCACCGTGGTCTTGCCTGTACCGGGCGGTCCCCACAGGATCAGCGAGCCGAGCCGGCCCGACGCGATCATGCGGCGCAGCGTGCCATCGGGTCCAAGCAGGTGGCCCTGGCCGATCACCTCATCGAGCGAGCGCGGGCGCAACTGGTCGGCCAGCGGGCGGGCGCGGTCGGTTTCGGACGAGTCGGCGGCGAAGAGGTCGGACATGGGTGGGTTTTAGCCGATTGCAGGGTCGGCCAAAAGCCGAAAGGCGGCTTTTGGGTCCTTGTTGGGTACCCCCTCCCACCCTCCCCCCTGATAGGGGGAGGAGCGGCGCAGAGGGGTTGGTAGGATAGCGCCCTATACTCGATCGATTCCTCCCCCTTTTCAGAGGGAGGTTAGGAGGGGGTACTCTTCCTTACCCGCTCACAATGCTCCGGCTCACCCGGCCGTCGCGCTGCAGGATGATCTGCCAGGTGCGGACGCGCTGGCTGGCGGTGTCGGCGAAAGCGCGAGCCGTATCCATGGGAATGTCGTTGAGGGCCAGGATGACGTCATCGACGCGCAGGCCCATCCGCTCGGCAGGCGAGCCGGGTTCGACGGCGGTGACGATGACACCCCTGGCGTCATAGGGCAGGCCCTTGGCTTCGGACAGGGCGGCATCGAGCTGGCGGACGCTGGTGCCGGCAAAGCGGGAATTGCCGGTAATGGTGGCCAGCATGTCCTCGCCCGCAGCGGGTGCAGCCTCGACAGTGAAGGCAATCATTTCGCTGGCGCCGCCGCGCAGGCGCTCCAACTGGGTGGACTGGCCGATGGGCTTGGTCGCCAGGCGGAAATTGAAGGCGCTGGGATCGTCCACCGCCACACCATCGACACTGAGGATCACGTCGCCAGCCACGAACCCCGCCCGTGCCGCGGGCCCGTCAGGCGCGACTTCGGCGATCAGCGCGCCATGCGGCGCGGCCATACCCAGGCTTGCGGCAATGTCGGAATTGACCGCCTGCATTTTGGCGCCGAACCAGGGCCGCACGATCTCCCCGCCCGTCACGCCCGCATCGGCCACCAGCCGCGCCATATTGGCCGGAATGGCAAAGCCGATACCCACCGAACCGCCGCTTTGCGAATAGATGGCGGTGTTGATGCCGACAAGATGCCCATCGAGATCGACCAAAGCGCCGCCCGAATTGCCCGGATTGATGGCCGCGTCGGTCTGGATGAAGAATTCATAGTCCGAGCTTTCGACCCCGGTGCGCGCCAGGGCCGAGACAATGCCCGACGTGACCGTCTGACCGACGCCGAAGGGGTTACCGATGGCCAGCACGAGGTCGCCCACCATGAGGGCATCGGAATCGGCGAAGGTGATGGCGGGGAAGCTCACATCACCGGGCTGGCGCACGCGCAGCACGGCCAGGTCGGTCTGGGCATCCTCGATGACCACGTCGACGGCGAATTCCCGCCCGTCGGCCAGGGCGATACGCACATCGGTGGCGCCCTCGATGACATGGCGGTTGGTGAGGATCACCCCGCCGGCATCGACGATGACACCCGAGCCGAGCGCACGGGATTCCCTTGGGCGGCTCTGGAACTGGCCTTCGCCGAAAAAGCGCGAAAAGAACGGATCATTGGCAAAGGGCGAAATCGCCTGCTGCTCGACGCGGGTAGCATAGACATTGACCACCGACGGCGCCACCGCGCTGACCACGGGCGCGAAGCTGAGCTTGATCTGCGCATCGCTTTGGGGGGCCTGCCGCGTCTCCGCCGGGGCCGGAGCGACGAGTTCCGCCTGTGCTACGCTGGGCGCGTTGAAGGGCGAGAATGCCAAGGTACCGCCAACGGCGAGGGCAGCTATGGCAGCGCCGGCAAACAGCAGCGAGCGAAACGTCATCGATCAAATCTCCTGGGCAGGTCGGGGTCAGGCAAACGCCCGGATTCTGGCACCAAAATGGCAGTCTCGAAGTCGTTTGCCAGCAGGGCAAAACTGCGGTCTAGTCAGGGCCTTACCGGAGTATCCGCCATGAAGCTGCCGCGCCTCGCCATCCTTGCCGCCTTCTCGATCGCCCTGGCCATCCCCGTGGCAGCGCAGGACGATGCCATCGGCGCGCCGGGGCCGATCGTGTTCGAGGATGTCAGTTTTGACCTCGCCTGGACCAGCAACCCCACCGAGACCTATTACAAGCAGGAATATGTACCGGAGGGGCAAGCGGTCGAATCCTATGCCGAGATGTTCATGATCGACCTGCTGACCGAGGGCGCCACGCCGCAAAGCGCCGCCGCTGACATGGTGGCCGGGCTGGAGCAGCGCAAGGGCAGCGACCCCGTGGTCAATTTCGAGCTGCTCAGCAACGAAGCCACGGGCGAAATCATCCTCGACTTCCTGCTCAGCGATTCCAGCAGTGGCGCCACCATCGTCGAATGGAACGCCTATCGCTATGTGCCCCATGGCGACGGGCTTGCCCTGTTCGCCATCAGCCGCCGCGGCTATGGCGACGGTGCCGTGGAGTTCATCGGCGGTCTGGGCGAATGGCGCCGCGCGAGCATCGAGGCGCTCGCTTTGATGGAACTGCCGCAACTGGTAGTGGATTGACCCGAAACGCCCCGGAAAGCCTGGGGTTAACCGCGTCATCGGAGTGACGCAAATTGCGCCAAATAATCGTTTGCGCCCGGGGGTTCATAGCCCTATATGCAGCGCTCGATTTACTGCACCTCCCAGCCCCGAAAGGCCAGTCGTCCATGACCACCGAGCCGAAACACGTTTACCCGAACACGTCCGCGCTGATCGCTGCGGAAACGCCGGATTTTCCGGCCTTCCTGTTCTCCGAACGTGAGTTCCACAGGGCCGTAAAGGTGTTCAAGAAGGGGTTCGACGGGCTCTTGACCTATGCGGTCAAGTGCAACCCCTCCCCGCATATCATCGCGCAACTGCACAATGAAGGCCTCAAGGCCTTCGACGTGGCCTCCAATACCGAGATGGAACTGGTGCGCGAATATGCGCCCGGCGCGGTGATGCACTACAACAACCCAATCAAGAACAAGCGCGAGATCGAACGCGCCTATGAGGAGTTCGGCGTCCGCAGCTTCACCATCGACCACCCCCAGCAGCTCGACCAGCTCGCCGCCGTGGTGTCGCCCAGCCGCGATGTGGAAGTCACGACCCGCTTCAAGGCCGGCAAGGCGCTCAAGTCCTATGACTTCGGCATCAAGTTCGGCGTGATGGAACAGGGCGCGGCCGAAATCGTCACCGCGGTCGAGAAGATGGGCTATACGCCCAGCCTCTGCTTCCATGTGGGCAGCCAGTGCGAAGATGCCTATGCCTATGAGCGCCATATCGCGGCCGCATCGCGCATCGTGGAAGAGAGCGGCATCGAGCTCAAGCGCCTCAATATCGGCGGCGGCTATCCGGCCCCCTACCCGACCAGCGAAGCCCCGCCGATGGACTATTATTTCGAGACCATCGCCACGGCCGTCAGCGACCATTTCGGCGAGAAGCGCAAGCCCGAACTCATCATCGAACCAGGCCGGGCCCTCGTCACGTCCTCGACATCCCTGCTTCTTCGCGTAAAGCATCAGCGCGGCGGCCAGTCGGTCTATGTCAATGACGGCGCCTATGGCAGCCTGATGGAAGTGAAATTCATGCATTTCACGCCGCCGGTGCGCGTGTGGCGCGGCCCGCGCGTGCATGACAATGACCAGGAATTCTCCGAATTCACCATCTGGGGTCCCACCTGCGACAGCTATGACGTGCTGCCTCAGGTCTTCACCCTGCCCTCCGATATCGATGAGGATGACTGGATCGAATTCGGCCTGATGGGCGCCTACACCCAGGCCTCGCTGACCCCGTTCAACGGCTTCGACCGCCGCGACCAGTTCTGGGTGGAAGAGGTCTATACCGGCAAGGACATGGCGCCGGAATAAGACGTACCGCAGTTGTTTATCGGCCACCCCGGCGCAGGTCGGGGTGGCCTTTTCGTCTCGGGAGGATGACATGGCAGACATTCCATCGCTGTCCGCAATGGGCCATCGCATTATCATCCTCGGGCCGTCCAACGCCGGCAAGTCGACGCTGGCGACCGCCCTCGCCCAGACCCTTGACATTCCCGCCATACACCTGGATCAGTTCAGGCACCTTCCCAACACCGACTGGAAGGTTCGGCCCGATGCCGAGTTCCACGCCCTGCATGATGCGGCGATAACGGCCAGCGCCTGGATCATGGACGGCAACTACTCACGGCTCCTGCCGCAACGCTTCGAGCGCGCCACCGGCGTCATCGTGCTCGATGACCACTATCTTCATCGCTTCGCGCGTTATCTGCGCCGCACCCTGTTCGAGAAACAGCGCGCGGGAGCCCTGGAGGGCAATCGCGACACCATCAAGTGGCAGATGTTGTCCTGGATATGGAAGACCCGCAGCAGCGTCGGTCGCTATCGCGGCTTCGCCGCGGCGACCGGCCTGCCCATGGTGGACTGCCGGTCGATGGCAGACATCAGGGCGCTGTACCGGCATTGGGGGCTGAGGCGCCCTTCGGCTTCAACAGCCCCAGCCGAATGACACTTTCGGCTGCGCTGAGCACGGCATCTTCAGCCGAAATGTACGGCCGCCCGAGCAGGCGCTCGCCCTTGCTGCCGTCGAAATGCTTCTCGTTGCCGATATCATTGATGATCTGGCGGGTCGGGCCGCCGAAGCGGGCCAGGAGCTTGATGATCCAGTCGGGCACATGCCGGCTGGTGATCTCCCGGTCGGGATAGGCCCGGCGCAGGATATCCGCCACTTCGGGGAATGGCAGGTAGCGCGCCGTGGCCAGATAGCGCTGGCCCTCGGTTTCCGGCTGCCGCAGCGCGGCGACATGCATGGCGGCGACGTCACGGACATCGACCACGGAGAAGCCGTTCGAGGGCATGGCGGGGGTCGAGCCTTCCAGGAGGCCCGAAACCATCTGCAGCGACACGCTGGCATCGGCATCGAGCGCCGGACCCAGAATGGCGCCGGGATGGATCGTGGTGAGCCGGACGCCCTCGGCGCGCGCATAGGCCCATGCCGCCTGCTCGGCCAGCGTCTTGCCCACGCAATAGGCCCAGGTGAACGTCATAGCGTCCAGATCGGTGAAATCGGCCTCGGTATAGGTCCGCTTGCCGGCGGTATGGCCCAGACCATAACCCACCGTGGCGATCGAGGAAGTCATGACAACGCGGCGTACATCCGCCTGCACCGCGTGGCGCAGCACCCGCTCAGTGCCTTCAAGGGCCGGGCCGACGACGACCTGCATGTCGCGCGGTTCCTCGGCCACGATCTGCGCCGCCACATGGGCCACGGCATCGATGTCCTCCATGGCAACGGACCAGCCCCGGTCATGCATCAGGTCGAGCCGGACGAAATCGAGGCGGGACAAGGCCCCCTGTCCAACATGAACAGCCACGGCCTGCCGCACCGCTTCGGCCCGGCTCTCGGAGCGTACCGTGCCCCGCACATTGAAGCCGGCGCGCAGTAGTTCGAGCACGGTCCACTTGCCGACAAAGCCATTGGCACCGGTAACCAGAACCTGACCTGTCTGCATCGCAATCCCCAAAACAAAAGCGGCCACGGAATGAACCGCAGCCGCCTTCGAATGTCTATGGTGTCCTTGTCGCTTACGCGGCTTCGGACTCGTCTTCGTTGAACTGCACCGGGCCGCTGTCCTGGCCCTTGGCATTGACGTCACGGTCGACGAATTCGATCACGGCCATGGGGGCATTGTCGCCATAGCGGAAGCCGGCCTTGAGGATGCGGATATAGCCGCCCTGGCGTTCCTTGTAGCGCGGGCCAAGCACGGAAAAGAGCTTGGCAACCTGGCCTTCGTCGCGGATCTGGGCGATCGCCTGGCGGCGGGCATGCAGATCACCGCGCTTGCCCAGCGTAATGAGCTTTTCGACGATCGGACGCAGGTCCTTCGCCTTGGGCAAGGTGGTCACGATCTGCTCGTGCTTGATCAGCGCGGCGGACATGTTGGCGAACATGGCCTTGCGGTGAGAAGCGGTTCGGCTGAGCTTGCGGCCGGAATTACCGTGGCGCATGGGAGTCTCCTAAAGTGCTTGGCAGCGCGCGATCAATAATGATCTTCGTAGCGCTTGGCGAGGTCATCGATATTCTCGGGCGGCCAGTTGGCCACGTCCATCCCGAGATGAAGCCCCATCTGTGCCAGGACTTCCTTGATTTCGTTGAGCGACTTGCGGCCGAAATTCGGGGTCCGCAGCATCTCGGCTTCCGTCTTCTGGATGAGGTCGCCGATATAGACGATGTTGTCGTTCTTGAGGCAGTTGGCCGAGCGGACCGAGAGTTCGAGCTCGTCGACCTTCTTGAGCAGGGCCGGATTGAAGGCCAGCTCGGGAACGGCATCCTGTGCCTTTTCCTTGCTGGGCTCTTCGAAGTTCACGAAGACCGAGAGCTGGTCCTGGAGAATGCGCGCGGCATAGGCCACGGCATCTTCCGGCGACACGGCGCCATTGGTCTCGACCTGCAGGGTCAGCTTGTCCTTGTCGAGGCTTTCACCGGCACGGGTGGCATCGACCTTGTAGCTGACGCGGCGGACCGGCGAGAACAGCGAGTCGACCGGGATATAGCCGATCGGCGCGTCTTCGGGACGGTTCTTGTCAGCCGCGACATAGCCCTTGCCGGTGTCGACGGTGAATTCGATATTGATCTCGGCGCCGTCGTCGAGGTGGCAGATCACCAGCTCGGGGTTCAGCACTTCGATATCGCCGGTGACCTTGATGTCGCCGGCAGTGACAGCGCCCGGACCCTGGCGCGAGAGAGCGAGGCGCTTGGGGCCTTCGCCACCCATCTTCAACGCGATTTCCTTCACGTTGAGGACCAGGTCGGTAATGTCTTCCCGCACGCCCGGAAGCGAGGAGAATTCATGCAGGATGCCGTCAATCTGGATTGCGGTAACTGCCGCGCCCTGGAGCGACGACAGCAGCACGCGACGCAGGGCATTACCAAGGGTAAGCCCGTAACCGCGCTCAAGCGGCTCGGCAACCACCGAGGCCACGCGCGCGTTGTCGCTGCCCGAAACAATCTCCAGCTTGGTCGGCTTGATCAGTTCTTGCCAGTTCCTCTGGATCGTCACGGTTATGTCCTTTCAAAATCGCGGCTCCAGCCCGAGCCGCACCGCCGCAAACGCAATAAGACTCCCGGCCCATTCAATCGGCCGGGAGCTCTTCAATCGGTCTAATTAGACGCGGCGCCGCTTGCGCGGGCGGCAGCCATTGTGCGGGATCGAGGTCACGTCACGGATCGAGGTGACGTTGAAACCTGCGGCCTGCAGTGCGCGAAGCGCCGATTCACGACCCGAGCCGGGACCGCGAACCTCGACTTCGAGGGTCTTCATGCCGTGTTCCTGCGCCTTCTTGGCAGCATCTTCAGCAGCAACCTGGGCTGCATAGGGGGTCGACTTGCGCGAGCCCTTGAAGCCCATCACGCCGGAGCTGGACCACGAAATCGTGTTGCCCTGCATATCGGCGATGGTGATCATGGTGTTGTTGAACGAGGCGTTCACATGGGCAACGCCCGACGTGATATTCTTGCGCTCCTTGCGACGGACGCGCGCGACTTCAGCTTTAGCCATTTAATTCCTCTAGACGATATCAGCGCTGCCGTTAGCGAAAGTGCCCCGGCAGCTACATCGAAGAACCCGGAACGGGTTCTTACTTCTTCTTGCCGGCGATCGGCTTGGCCGGACCCTTGCGGGTACGGGCATTGGTGTGGGTGCGCTGACCGCGAACCGGCAGGCCACGACGGTGGCGCAGGCCGCGATAGTTGCCCAGGTCCATCAGCCGCTTGATGTTCATCGCCACATTGCGGCGAAGGTCACCTTCCACGACATAGTCGCGGTCGATGGTCTCACGGATCTGGATCACTTCGGCGTCAGTGAGCTCGTTCACACGGCGCTCAGCCGGAATGCCAACCTTGGCGCAGATATCCTCGGCGAACTTGTCGCCGATCCCGTGGATATACTGCAGCGCGATGACAACGCGCTTGTTCGTCGGGATGTTGACGCCAGCAATACGAGCCACGTCTGCTCTCCTTCATTCAGCGCGAGCCATCACGGCTGGCGCCCTTATAACAACAAGGGACCGGACTTCGACCCCCAACCAGTGGAGAACCGAATCCAGCCCAATAATCCATGAGACTGACGCGGTTCTTTAAGGGCTCGATTCCGCAGAGTCAACTGCCAAACCCAGCCCCGTAATTCAGTGGGCGATAGCGGCCTTGATGGCTGCAGTCACCTGGTCGACCGGCTCCATGCCGTTGACGGTCTTCAGCAGACCCTTTTCGGCATAGTAGGCGACCAGCGGAGCGGTCTGCTCCTGATAGACGCCGAGGCGCTTGCGCAGCACTTCCTCATTGTCATCGGCACGGGCACCGCCCGATTCCTTGGCGCGCTGGATCACCCGGCGCACCAGCTCATCGGCATCGGCCTTGATCTCGATGACCGCATCGAGCTTGACGCCCTTCTCGACCAGCATCTCGTCCAGCGCTTCGGCCTGCGCGATGGTGCGCGGGAAGCCGTCGAGGATGAAGCCTGGCTTGCAATCCTCGGCGTCGAGACGCTCGGACACAATGCCGTTGACAATGGCGTCGGAGACAAGATCGCCGCGATCGACGATGGCCTTGGCCTCGAGCCCCAGCGGGGTCTTGGCGGCAATGGCCGAGCGCAGGATGTCACCCGTCGAGAGCTGGGGGATGCCGTAGGTATCGACCAGAACCTTGGCCTGGGTCCCCTTCCCCGCTCCCGGCGGTCCGAGCAGTATCAACCTCATCGACGCTTGCCTCCTCCAAGACGGGACTTCTTGACCAGCCCTTCATATTGCTGGGCGATCAGATGGCTCTGGATCTGGCTGATCGTATCCAGCGTCACGGTCACCATGATCAGCAGCGAGGTGCCGCCGATGAACTGGCTGATCGCCAGTTGGCTGAACAGGACTTCCGGGATCAGGGCCACGACGGTCAGGTAGATCGCGCCGATAACGGTGATGCGCGTCAGCACATAATCGATATGGGCTGCGGTGCGTTCGCCCGGACGGATGCCCGGAATGAAGCCGCCCGACCGCTTGAGGTTGTCGGCCGTCTCCACCGGGTTGAACACGATGGCCGTGTAGAAGAAGGCGAAGAAGATGATGAAGAAGGCAAAGAGCGCCAGATAGAGCGGCTGCCCGCGACCCAGCAGCGCCGTAATCACCTGCAGCCATTGCGGGGCATTCCCCTGCGCCGCGAAGGACGCGATGGTGGCCGGCAGCAGCAGGAGCGACGAACCGAAGATCACCGGGATAACGCCCGACGTATTGAGCTTGAGCGGCAGATGCGAGCTGTCGCCCTGGAACATCTTGTTGCCGACCTGGCGCTTCGGATACTGGATCAGCAGTCGCCGCTGGGCGCGTTCGAAGAACACGATGACGGCGATCACCACCAGAGCCAGCACCAGCATGCCGGCAGCAGCCAGGCCCGGAATGGCGCCGGTGCGGCTCAGTTCCAGGGTCTGCGCGATGGTCGTGGGCAGGTTGGCCACGATACCGGCGAAGATGATGAGCGAAATGCCGTTGCCGACGCCGCGTGCGGTGATCTGTTCACCCAGCCACATCAGGAACATGGTGCCGCCGACCAGGGTGATCACGGTCGACACGCGGAAGAACCAGCCCGGATTGAGCACGACGCCCTGGCTCGCTTCGAGACCCACGGCAATGCCATAGGCCTGCACGGCGCAGAACACCACGGCCAGGTAGCGCGTATACTGGTTCATCTTGCGACGGCCAGCCTCGCCACCCTCTTTCTTCATGGCCTCCATCCGCGGCGAGGCGGTGGAGATCACCTGGATCACGATCGAGGCCGTGATGTAGGGAATGAGGTTGAGGGCAAAGATCGCCATGCGCTCGACGGCGCCGCCGGCGAACATGTTGAACATGCCGATAATGCCCTGCTGGCTCTGTTCGAACGTCGCGCGGAAGGCATCGGGATCGATGCCAGGGACCGGAATGAACGTACCCAGACGATAGACGAGCAGCGCGCCCAGTGTGAACCAGATGCGCTGCTGCA
>CBIGSA010000014.1:0-22588 GCA_966192215.1 uncultured Devosia sp.
GCTGGCCGACCGAGATATCCTCGATGATGGCATCGGGATCGACTTCGAGGTCGTATTCATGCTCCAGCCGATCGAGCTCCTGGCGGGCGCGATCGAGGCTGGGCTTGAGCAGGCCGGAATCCTCGGCGCCGAGCACGACGTTTTCGAGGACGGTGAAATTGTCGACCAGCATGAAATGCTGGTGCACCATGCCGATGCCGAGCGCCAAAGCATGGCGGCTGTCTGTAATGGCATGTTCGGCGCCATTGACGCGGATCGTACCGCTATCGGCAGTGTAGAATCCGTAGAGAATGGACATCAACGTCGACTTGCCCGCGCCGTTCTCCCCCACGATGCCGTGGATGGTGCCGCGCTTGACCTTGAGGTCGATGTCCTTGTTGGCGTGAACCGCGCCAAACCGCTTGTTGATCTTTTCAAGCTCGATCGCCCAGCCGTCGGCCGGGGCAGAAGCAGCGGCCGTTTCCGGCCGCTGCGGGTTCATGGTGCCATCCTGGCTCATCCGTCCTCGCTTAGAGCGGGCAGGTCGAGTCGGTGGTGTAGTCGTGGACCGTGATGGCGCCAGACTGGATCTGAGCCGACAGCTCGTCGACCTTGGCCTTCATGTCATCGGTGATGAGCGAGGCATTGTTCTCGTCGAGGGCGTAGCCTACGCCTTCCTCGGCCAGGCCGAGAACGGTGAGGCCCGGCTTGAAGGTGGCGTCGTCGCCAGCTTCGGTCAGCGCGTTCTGCACGGCAACGTCGACGCGCTTGAGCATCGAGGTCAGCACCGAACCGGGCTGAAGGTAGTTCTGGTTGGAGTCCACGCCGATGGAGAACTTGCCGGCGTCCTTGGCGGCCTGCAGCACACCGAGGCCCGAACCGCCAGCGGCGGCGAAGATCACGTCGGCGCCGGCATCGATGGCGGCCTTGGTGAGCTCACCGGCGGTAACCGGATCGTTCCAGGCGGCAGGGGTGGTGCCGGTGTAGTTTTCGATCAGGGTGATGTCAGGGTTCACGGCCTTGGCGCCCTGGGCGTAGCCGCAATAGAACTTGTGGATCAGCGGAACGTCCATGCCACCAACGAAGCCGACGGTGCCGGTTTCGGACTTGAGGGCGGCCAAGGCGCCGACGAGGAACGAGCCGGTATGCTCGTCGAAAATGATCGACTGCACATTGGGCGCGTCGACGACGGTGTCGATCACCACGAAGTTGGTGTCAGGGAATTCCGGAGCGACGGTGGTCAGCGCGGCGGTCCAGGAGAAGCCGGCCATCACGATCGGGTTGGCACCCTGGCCAGCGAAGCGGCGCAGGGCCTGTTCGCGCTGGGCATCGTTCTGCAGTTCGAGATCGAGATAGTTGCCGCCCGAGGCAGCCTTCCAGGCTTCGGCGCCGTTATAGGCCGCTTCGTTGAACGACTTGTCGAACTTGCCGCCCAGATCGTAGATCACGGCGGGATCGGCGAAGGCAGCGCCCGTGAGGATCGCGCTCAGCGCGACGCCGGAGGCAATGGCCTTGGTGAAAGTGGAAAGTTTCATTGAATTCGTCTCCCTGTCTCGCACATGAGCGTCGGCAAGAGGCTCCGACGGACAATCTCCGTGCGCTAGCAGGCGATACAATCGTGCAAACGGAGCGCCTGCAAGAGGGAATCGGCGAAATTTTTCCGAATGGTCAAAATCTGGCCATCATGCCCAAAGCGCGAGCGGCGACCTACCAGCGCGCCAGGATCGCCTGGATCAGACCGCCCAGATCGGCATCGGCATAAAGCACCGCCAGGACAGCCAGCGACGCGATGGCGAACAAGGCAAGCGTGTCTCGGGTGCGGTCGGTCATGACAATTTGCTTCAAATTCGGTGGATGGCGGATGTTTACTGCATCGGGGCCGGTCCGATTGTGATGCTTTGAAGGCAAATCGGGGCATGGTTAGGGAATGGTTGCGGCCCGCCTATTCGACTGGCAGGGCGGTGACCGGGGCGCCCATGGCCTCGCCGAAACGCTCGAAGAAGCCGTCGATGACCTTCTGGGCGGAATTGCCGATGATGGCCCTGCCCAGGCGCATGATCTGGCCCGAAGCGCCGCCCTTGGCGGTGAAGACCAGCAGGGTCTCGTTACCGTCATCGGCCAGCACGATATCGGCCGAACCCTCGGCGAGGCCGAGCAGGCCACCCTTGCCCCGCCCGGACAGGGTATAGCGCTCGGCAGGAACGATATTGGAGAGTTCGAGCTCGCCCTTGAATACCGGATGGACGACGCCGAGGTTGACCTTGATCTCGAGATCGAGCGCGGTGTCGCCCGCCCATTCGATACGGTGACAGCCCGGAATCGTGGCCTTGAGCATGGCGGTGTCATTGAGCGCGGCCCAGACGGCGGAGCGCGGCGCGGCGATGTGGTAGCGGCCACCGAAATCCATCAGCAGCACCCGCCGATGCACGTTGCCACAATTGCCGCAATACCGCCTTGATGCCCCATGAAACAGGTATCGGCCATGGTGTCTCACCCCGCTCTTTACGTGCGGCTTTTTCGCACCAATATGGTCTAAATAGTTGCCGCCGCCCTGGCTTGCAATTGTCAGGGGGGCAAGCAGCGGCAATCTACTATAAGCACGAATGGCGCATTCCGCCGGACGGCGAGATTACGGGGAGCTAAAAATGGCCGAGGACGTGACCACTGCAACCGAGACAAAGGCAAGTCCTGTTGCCGTCATCGCGGAAAAGCCGCTGCAGTATCTGGACAAGGCGGTCAACGCCATCCGTGACCTGGGCGTGTGGCCCGAGCAGCAGGCTGAACAGCCGATCACCGGGCTTCTGAGCCAGATCACCGAACTCGACGAAACCCGCGTGCTGCTGATCGGCCGGACGCTGAGCCAGGCCAGCGCCTTCAACGAAGTGGTGCGCGAGCAGATCGCCGCCATGAAGATCGGCGAGCGCTACGAAGAAATCACCAAGGGCTTCGATTCGATCCGCGACGATGCCAAGGGCATGGTCGACCAGCTCGCCGATAACAAGCTGGACCTGCTGGAGCGCGCCTCCAATGTATGGATGAAGGTGAGCCGGGGCGATATCGCCACCCGCTTCAACAAGATCCGCGACACCTATCTGTCGGTGACATCAGACACCAAGGACCAGATTGACCGCGAGCACACCATCCTGGAAGCCTATCGCGACTTCCGCGGAGCGCTGAAGCAGGCCGAAGTGATGGCGCTCGAAGTGCTGCAGACCGCCGAGAAGCGGCTGGAAGAGAAAAAGAACATCCTCACCGCCGCGTCGGACGCGGTGGCCGGCTATGCCGGCAATGTGCCCGCCGACCGGGCGCGGCTCGAAATGGACCGCGACGAGAAGCTGCGGCTGATGCAGAACGAGGAAAAGCGCTACCAGATCGCCAAGGACCTCTCGGACAACCTGACCATTTCCTACAACACGTCGGAAGTGGTGATGGCCCGCCTGATGCAGACCACCAATGCCAAGGAGCGCGTCTACCAGCAGTCGATCAGCTTCTTCTCGACCAACGAGACGGTGCTGACGGCGCTTTCGGCCTCGTTCACCGGCATGTTCGGCCTGCATGAATCGACCGAGACGCTCAACGCGATGAAGGAGGGGATGAGCAAGAGCCTCGAAACCCTCAGCGAGATCGGCGACAAGGTGCAGGAAGAGGCGGTGAAGGCCGGCTATGGGCCGACCGTGCGGGCCGATGCGGTCAAGAAGCTGGTGGATTCGGTGGTCAACTTCCAGGAGAAGAGCCGCACCATCATCAACGAGATGCGCGTGGCCTCGACCAAGAATTCGGCGGAGATCCGCGACGCTGTGGAAGATGGCAAGCGGCGCCTGGCGGCGCTGGCTGCCGACGGCAATGCGCTGCTGCTCGAAACCGGCAAGTGAGAGGCAACAGGACCACGGGTGAACGCCAACGATGAGTGACGTGACAGCGAAACCCGCTGCGCCCCTGGATGAAGTCATGCTGGCGATGGACGTGGTCGACACGCTCCGTCACCGGCAGGATCTGGCCGTGCGTGAACTGGGCACCGATGCCAAGGAACGCCAGCTCATCGACAAGCTGCGCGACATCTATCACCAGCAGGGCATCGAAGTGCCCGACCACATCCTGAAGGAGGGTGTGGCAGCGCTGCAGGAAAGCCGGTTCGTCTATGACCCGCCGCCGCCTGGCTTCGGCACGAGCCTGGCGCGGCTCTATGTGGGCCGCAAGAGATGGGGCAAGCCGGTCGCGGCTGCGCTGATCGCGCTGCTGGTGCTGGGCGTTGGCTATTTCGGCGTGTGGCAGCCCTATCAGAACAGCGTGGCGGAGGCAGCGCGGATCGAGCTCGCCGAAGGCCTGCCGGCGCAGATGGACGCGCTTTACCAGACCATTTTCGAGGAAACCAAGGTGCAGCAGGCGGTGGTCGACGCCGAGGCCCTGCGCACGCATGGCAAGACCTATGCCGCCGAAGGCAATCGAGAGGCCGCCGAGAAGGCGGTGGCGGACCTGACGGCCCTGCGCGACCAGTTGCGGCTGGACTATACTCTGCGCGTGGTCAACCGATCAGGCATGCAGTCGGGCTTCTGGACGATCCCGGATGTGAATACCGAAGCCACCAACTACTATATCGTGGTGGAGGCGTTGGATGCGGATGGCCAGGTGCTGAGCCTGCCCATTCTGAACGAAGAAGACGGGGGAACCGACGTGGTGGATGCCTGGGGCGTGCGCGTGCCGGAAAGCGTCTATGACGCGGTGGCGGCGGACAAGCAGGATGACGGGATCATCCAGATCAACCAGGTGGGCCGCAAGACCTTCGGCTTCCTTGATGTCGAATACAATCTGCCGGTTCTCGGCGGTGCAGTGACGCAGTGGTAGGGCAATGAGCATACGCGGACCCGAAGCACTGGCGAGCCTGGACGAGGCCATGCGGGACATCAGGCGCGAGGAGGAGGAAATCTCCCGCCGCCTGGCGCGCTCGGCCGAGAAGCTGGGCAAGATCAAGGAAAACGAGGCCGAGCTGTTCCGGCAACTGGCGCAGCTCCGGCTTGACCCCGCCGTGCAGGGCGAGCTGGACGGGCGCATTTCTGCGGCCGAGAGCAAGGCCCGCGACATGCTCAAGGCGCATGCCAAGGATTTGAGCAAGGCCGAGAAGGATATCGCCGACGTGGATGCGGCCCTGGCGCGGCTGACTGCCGAGCGTGCCGAGACACTGAAGACGTTCGAGGGCCATCAGGCCGAGCTCAAGGCGCTGGCGGCCAAGCTGGGCGACAGCATTGCCCGCGACCCCGAATTTGCCGCCAAGCGCAGCCGGGCGACCGAGCTGAGCGATGTCGCCGCGCAATCCATGCGCAAGACCGAACAGGCCGAGGCCGATCGCGAGCAGAAGGGCAAGCCCTATCGCGACGATCCGCTGTTCATGTATCTATGGGAAGCTGGCTATGGCACGGCCAGCTATCGTGCCAACAACCTGATCCGCTATCTAGACGGGCTGGTGGCCGGGCTCATTGCCTTTCACAAGGCGCGGCCGAACTTCGCCATGCTAAACGAAATTCCGCTGCGGCTGCGTGAGCATGCCGAGCGGCAGATCGAGAATGCCAAGGCGGCCGAGGCCGAAGTCGACGCACTGGAAATGGCCGCTATCGACAAAGCCGGCGGCAAGCCGATGCGCGAGGCCATGGCGGCGGCACAGCAGAAGATCGACGCGCTCGATGCCGAAATCCTGGCCACGGAAGACCGGCGCGACGAGACCGCCAAGGCGCTCGGCACGCTGTCCCAGGGCGGCAATCCGGCCTTCGAGGGGGCGCTGAACGAGCTGGCGATGGCGCTCGGCCGCGAGGATATCCAGACCCTGCTGGCCGAGGCGCGCAAGACACGTACCGGGCAGGACGACACGATCGTCGCCCAGATCGACGATGCGCGCGCCCGGGCCAAGGAAGAAGAGGGTGAGACGCGCGAACAGAATGAGCGGCTCAAGACCCTGGCGGCCCGGCGACGCGAGCTGGAAGACATCCAGTGGGAATTCAAGAAGCAGCGGTTCGACGATCCTCGCTCGACCTTCCGCGACGACAAGCTGGTGGGCGACGTGCTCAACGACTTCCTGCGCGGGGGCATTTCGGCCGCATCCTATTGGGACCAGTGGCGACGCAGTCAGAACTGGAGCGCCGGCACCAGCGACTGGGGCGGCGGCGTGGGACTGCCCAATAATGGGCGGCAACGCAGCAATTCACCCTGGCCCGAAGCCGGCGGCAGCACATTCGACTGGCCCGATTCCAGCTTCGGCGGGGGTAGCAGCAAGTCGCGCAGCAAGAGCAAGGGCGGTTTCGGCGGTGGCTGGGGCGGTGGCAGTTCGGGTGGCGGTTTTTCGCGCCCGCGCACCGGCACAGTGGGCACGCGCAAACATTCCGGCTTCAAGACCGGTGGCGGGTTTTAGGCACGCGCTTCAATTCGCCGTCGGCTGGGCCATCAGTTCCCACACATTGCCTTCACTATCCTCGAAATAGGCGGAATAGCCCCATTCGGACTGCGTGGCTTCGGTGATGATGGCGCCGCCGGCCACGAGGACCTTGCGCAGGATGGCGTCAACTTCATCGGGGCTGGCGGCCTGGTGGCTCAGCACGAAGCCGGGCGTGCCGGCAACGGCAATGTCTTTGCCTGCCGTCTGGGCGATCTGCTCGCGCGGGAAGAGCACGAAGGAGAAGTCGTTAGGGAAGAAGAAGGCCACATGGTCCTCCCCTGCCCCGATCTGTTCGTCGGCAATGTCGAACAGCGCCCGGTAGAAGGCGAAGGCCCGTTCGAGGTCGTCGACCCCAATGGTGATGATGGAAATCGACGGCTTCATGGGCAGCTCCTGTTTTGGGCAGGTTAGCCCTGCGCCGTTATTCGTAATAGAGCGAAATCCGCTGGCCGCCGATTTCGTGGACCTTGATGTCCATATCGTAGATATCGGACAGCACGGCAGGGTTGATCATCAGCTTGGCAGGGCCCTGGTTGACCACCCGACCCTCTTTCATGGCCACGATATAGTCGGAATACCAGGAGGCGAAGTTGATGTCGTGCAGGACCAGGACCACGGTCTTGCCCAGCTCATTGGCCGCACGGCGCAGCAGTTTCATCATGCCCATGGCATGCTTCATGTCGAGATTGTTGAGCGGCTCGTCGAGCAGGACGTAGTCGGTATCCTGGCAGAGCACCATGGCGACGAAAGCGCGCTGGCGCTGGCCGCCGGACAGTTCGTCGAGGAAGCGCTCGGACAGGTCGGTCAGATTGAGATAGGTGATGGCCTCCTCGATATGGCGCTTGTCGTCCACTGTGAGACGCCCCTTGCTGTGGGGGTAGCGGCCGAAACTCACCAGATCCCGCACGGTGAGCCGCGCGGTCATGTGGTTTTCCTGACGGAGGATGGAGAGACGTCGTGCCAATACATCGCTGGGCGTATTGGTAACGTCGAGCCCGTCCACGGTGACCGTGCCCTTATCCATGGCCATAAGGCGACTGACCATGGAGAGGAAGGTGGACTTGCCGGCGCCATTGGGGCCGATGATGGAGGTGACGCCGCCCGAGGGCAAAGTGAGGCTGACGCCATCGACCACTGATGTGGCGCCATAGGTCTTGGTGACTTCCGATGCGACGATCATCGCGCAGCTCTCCGCAGGACGAGGGCGATGAAGACGATGCCGCCCAGAAATTCGATGATGATGGACAAGGCCGTGTCGAACTCGAAGACGCGTTCGAGCAGGGTCTGACCACCGACGAGGCAGATCACAGCCAGCAGGACCGCGGCGGGCAGGACCAGCCAATGCTTGCTGTTGCCAATGAGGGAATGAGCCAGCGTCGCCACCAGCAGGCCAAAAAAGGTGATGGGGCCGACCAGGGCCGTAGAGACAGCCACGAGGATGGAGACCAGAATGAGGATGACGACGACGGTGCGCTTGTAGTTGACGCCCAGATTGATCGCATGGGCGCGGCCCAGCGAGAGCACGTCGAAACTGTGCATCATACGCAGAGCTACTGCTGTCACGAGGCCGACGATGACGGCGGAGATGAGCAGCAGGGTCGGGTCGGTGGTGGCGAAGCTGGCAAAGAATGTATCCTGCAGCACGTTGAAGGCGCCCGGATCGAGCATGCGCTGCATGAACTGGCTGAGGCTGCGGAACAGGATGCCGAAGACGATGCCGACCAGCACGAGCAGATGCAGGCTCCGCTCCTCGCCGAGGAACAGCCAGCGGAACAGCAGGCCGGAAAAGCCCACCATGACCAGCACCTCCAACCCGAACTGCATCTGCGGATCGATTGTTGTCAGCGCGCCGACGCCGAGGAAAAAGACGACGCCTGTCTTAATGAGCACATAGAGCGCGTCGAACCCCATGATGGAAGGGGTGAGGATGCGGTTATTGGTGACGGTCTGGAACAGGACGGTCGAGATGGCGACGGAATAGGCCACGAGCAGGAGCGAAGCGAGCTTCTTGCCCCGGAAGGTGAGCACGAAGCTCCAGCTTCCCTTGGCGCCCAGCGTCATGAAGCAGGCGATAGAAATCACGGCCAGCAGGCCGAGGAGAATGAGGACGAGTGCGGGGCGCGAAAGCCTAACTGGCATGACGGCGCGTCCGGAGCAGGAGGAACAGGAAGATCATACTACCGATGACCCCGACCACGACGCTGATCGGGATTTCATAGGGATAGCGCACGACGCGGCCGATGATATCGCAGGCCAGCACGAAGCCGGCGCCGCCCAGGGCCACCCAGGGCACGGTGCGCCGCATATTGTCGCCGACCATCAGGCTGACGAGATTGGGTACGATGAGGCCGAGGAAGGGGATCGAGCCGACCGAGACAAGCACGACGGCGCTGACCAGCGAGACGATGACGAGGCCCAGCACCATGACCTGGTTGTAGTTGAGGCCGAGATTGGTGGTAAAATCCTTGCCCATGCCGGCCACGGTGAAACGGTCGGCAGCGATATAGGCCAGGGCGCAACAGGCAAGGCCGATCCACAGCAGCTCGTAACGCCCGCGCAGCACGCCGGAGAAATCGCCCATATTCCAGGCGAGCAGCGAGCCCATGAGGCCATAGCGATAGGCGAAGAAGGCGGTGATGGCGCCGATAATGCCGCCCAGCATGATGCCGACCAGCGGCACCAGCAGCACATCGCGCAGGGGGACCGCGCGCAGGATGCGCAGGAAGAGCGCAGTGCCACCCAGCGCGAAGAGCGCTGAAACCAGCATCTTGCCCATCAACGGCCAACCGGGCGCCAGAAGAGTGATCACGAGGAAACCGAGACTGGCGGATTCGGTGGTGCCCGCGGTTGAAGGTTCGACGAAGCGGTTGCGCACCACCATCTGCATGACGAGGCCCGCAATGGCCATGGAGGCGCCTGAGAGCACGATGGCCAGGGTGCGCGGGATGCGGCTGATCAGCAGCACCTGCATGGGCCGATCCTCGGGCGCAGACGACAGCAGCGCGCCCAGCGACACGTCGCTGACGCCGACGAAAAGGCTGGCGATGGCGAGCAGAAGCGTCACCACAATGGCAAGGCCGAGCCAACGCAATCGGGCTTCCTTTCACGAGACGACCCGGCATGCGAGGCATGCCGGGTCAGGTCGGCGCAGGAGCGCCTGTCAGGTCAGGAATTGAGCCCGGCGAAGACCTGGTCGAGCAGGAGCATCACGCCCTGGTAGCCGTGCATGGTGATGTAGGCGGCCTGGGGGTCGAGATAGACGACGTGGCCTTCCTTGGCGGCGGTGGTCTGATTGAAGAGCTCGTTGTCGAGCAGGGCAGCGGCAGCGCCGGTGTTTTCGCCGGTACCGGCGTCGCGGTCGACGACGAAGACCCAATCGGGGTTCACTTCGAGCAGGAATTCGAACGATACGGCGTCGCCGCCATGGTCGCCGTCTTTCACATCAGCCAGGGCCGAGGCGATGCCGACTTCGTTATAGACCCAGGAGACGCGCGAGTCGGGGCCATAGACGCCCAGATTGCCGGCATTGGTGACCAGGACCAGGGCATCGCCTTTACCTTCGGCGGCAGCCTTGACCTCGGCCACCTTGGCATCGAGGGCGGCATTGAGTTCTTCCGCCTTGGCCTGCAGGTCGAAGATTTCGCCCAGCTTGGTGATGTTGGCCTTGACGCCTTCAATGATGGCGCCGTTGTTAACGCTCAGATCGATGGTGGGCACCAGGTCCTTGGAGGTCTCGTAGGCGGCGGCCGAGCGGGCGGCGACGAAGTAGACATCGGCCTCAGCAGCGGCAATGCCTTCGAAGTCGGGCTCGAAGAGCGAGCCGAGCTGGATTGCATCGGCCGGGACGGCATCGGCCAGATAGCTCGGGCCATTGGAAGACGGCACGCCGGCGACGGCCACGCCGAGGGCGTTAAGATTGTCGAAGGCGGCCCAATCCTGCACCAGCACCTTGGACGGCACGCCCGACAGGGTGGTTTCGCCCTGCGGATGGGTGATGACCTTGTCCTGGGCGATGGCGGTCATGGCCATGAAGGACAGGGCGCCGGCGACGAACGCGGCAAGAATGGCGGGGGAGCGGTTGAGCATCTGATTCTTCCAATCGGGTGCAGTGAATGGGGAGCACGATCAAAACATGATCGTGCTTGTCCGATTTCCTAGTCAGCCCGATCAGCGGAGTCAAAAGATAATATGACGCAGCCTATCATATTAAAATTGCCCGACCCGAACTTAATCGGACCGGGCGGATCGCGTCAGGACCTGGCGAGCAGGTTGCGCAGCTTGCCGAGTGCCGCTTCCATATCTTCCCGATAGGCGATGGTGCCCTGGAACTGGCCCTTGGCATCGAGCAGGAAGACCGAGGCTGTGTGGTCCATGGTGTAGTCGTCGCCGTCGAGCGGCACCTTTTCGTAGAACACGCCCCAGGCGTCGGCCAGGCGGTCGATCTGGTCGGCGGCGCCGGTTATGCCGGTGATGCGGTCGCTGACCCAGCCCACATAGTCGCCCAGCACTTCGGGCGTATCGCGCTGAGGGTCGACGGTGACGAACCAGGCGCGCAGGTCGGCGCCTTCGTCGCCCAGTGCATCGAACCAGGCGCTCATCTCGGCCATGGTGGTGGGGCAGACTTCGGGACAATGGGTGAAGCCGAAGAACAAAGCCGAGGGGTGGCCGACAAAGACGGTCTCATCGACCGGATTGCCGTTCTGGTCGACGAGATCGAACTGGGCGACGCCGAAGCCGTCGCTGGCGGCGGGTGGCTGCTGGCGCAGCAGGACTGCGCCAGTGCCCGCTATTGCCGCCAGTGCGACCACCGCCACCCAGAGCCAGGTGCGGACAGTGCGGAGGGCCATCTAGTGTGCGTGCTCCGCGGTAGGCGCATCGGCAGCCGCCGCCTCGATGGGGAGGACGACATCGACCGTGCCGGCCTTTTCAAAGGTCAGGGTCACGGTAATGGTTTCGCCCTCGACCAGCGCCTGCTTGAGGCCCATGAACATGATGTGAAAGCCGCCAGGGGCAAGGACGACAGTCTCGCCCGCCGGGATTTCGAGCCCATCGGCAAGCTGGCGCATCTTCATGACATCGCCCTGCATGGCCATTTCATGGATCTGGGTTTCCCCGGCAATATCCGAAGTAGCCGAGACGAGGCGATCGGCCTCGGTGCCGGTATTCTCGATGGTGAGGAAGCCACCAGCCACTGGTGCGTTGGGCAGGGTGGCACGGGTGAAGGGCAGCGAGATGTTGATGGCCCCCAGATGGACGACGCCGTTATGGGCGAAGGCGGGGGTGACAACGAGAATGGCAGCCGCAAGGGCGGCGCGAAGCAGACGAAGCATGATGAAGTTCCGGTTTTGAATTTTGGGGCTGGTGGCCAGAAGGCCAGTGGGATCAGACCGAAACCGGAGGCGCACGGGGGCCGGCAGGTGGCGCGACAGGACGTGGCAGGACGGTGGGAGCCGTCAGGGCGAGTGGCGCAACCAGCGCCAGCCTGTCGTGGCCGGCGGGCATTGCGTCGAACAGGGGCAGAACCAGCTCGTCCTTGCCCACGCCGGCGGCGGGGCATTTGGAGACGGTAATATCCTGATCCCGCCCGGTCGTGCCTGATGGCGTGCAGAACACCCAGCTCGACTGCGTCGTGGCATAGCCAAGCTCCTCGAAAGCGAGCTGGCTGGCCCGCGCCTGATGGATCGGCGCCAGCACGGTGAGCAAATAGATGGCCAGCACGGCCAGGGCCGTCCCGATCTCTCTGCTCATGGTGCGCATCGTGGGCATAACCAATTCCTAGGAGCGATCCGCGCCGGGCTCAAGCACCGTTATGTCGCAGATGGCTGATCCAGGTCATAGACCGGAGCGTTTGCGGTTCCGAACCGCGCCCAAGAAGGCCTAGACGCTGGGCGCATAGGTCTCGCTGCAGAGCGCGATGAAGCTCTTCATCGCCGCTGACAGGGGCGAGGTCTTGCGGCGGGCGACGAGCAATTGGCGCAGGGCCCAGGGTTCGGCCAGGGGCGCACAGGCAAGGTCGGTGCCGGCCAGAAGATGGAGGCTCGTCGAGCGCAGGAAGCCGATGCCGAAGCCGGCTTCAACCATACGCACGAGGGCCGGGAAACTCTCGACGCGAACGCTTTCGACCAGGGGCTTGCCGGCCTTGCGCGCCGCCTCGCCCAAAAGACGGTCGAGCGAGCCGGCCTGGTGGATGCCAACGATGGGATAGTCAATGACGGTATCGAAGCCGATATCCTTGCGCGGCTCGATCTGCCCGGCAAGGGGATGATCGGGCGGGACCAGCACCCAGACGCGATCATCCTCGAAGGCTTTGATCTCGAAGCGGGTGAAATCGTAATTGTCGGAGACAATGGCGATATCCGCCCTGCCCTCGTCGAGCGCCAGCAGCGCCTTGGCGGCGCCCATTTCCTGGATATCGAGGGCGATGCCGGTATGCTTGGCGGCATAGCGCGCCAGCAGTTCCGGCAGGCGGCCGGTGAGGGCTGAACTGGTGCAGGCCAGGCGCAGGCTGCCGCGCAGGCCGGCACCGAAATCGGCCATGACGGCATCGAGATCGGCAATAGCGCGCAAAACGGTGCGGCAACCCTGGGCATAGGCCTCGCCGGCATTGGTGAGCCTGACGCCATGGGCCGACCGATCGAACAGCACGACGCCCAGCCGGCTTTCGAGGTCGGAGACGCGCCGGCTCACCGCCGAGGAGGCAATGCCTTCGCGCTCGGCGGCGCGGCCGATGGAGCCGGTTTCTGCCAGCAATAGAATGAGGCGCGCCGTAACGCTGTCGAATGGTGCCATGTCGTCTCCCAAGGGCACCATACTCATCGGCGTCAGATCAGCAAGGTCAGGCCACGGATCAAATAATAAATACCGATGGCAGTGACCAGAAGCCGGGTCCAGGACTTGAAATTGGCGTCGGTCAGGCGCTGCAGCACCCAATAGCCTGCACTGGTGCCCAGCACCGCAAACGGAGCGGCCAGCGCGACAGCGCCCCACTCCCAGCCGGTCAACACCATAGTGGCATTCCAATAGAACAGCACCTTGCCGAAGTGGTTGATCACCTGCACTGCCGCCTTGGTGGCGATGATGGTGCGCCGGTCCATGGGTGTGCGGATGAAGAACATGTCGATGGTGGGGCCGGCCACGCCTACTGCCAGATTGATGCCGCCACCGAGGAAGCCACAGATGAAGGCATGGTGCGGCTTGCTGGCGTCGAGTGACAGCCAGGATTGCGGAATCCAGAGGAGGATGGGGAGCAGGCCGATAGTAATGCAGACCGTGGCGAGGTCCGGCACATATCGCAGGATGAAGAGCAGCGCGCCGGCGACGAACAGCCCGGACGTCATGATGGCGAGTACGCGCCAATCGATGAAGGCGCGGGAGAACCAGGCGCGCGATCCATTGGCAATGATCTGGATGGCGCCCTGTACGGCAATGGCAGTGCCGACCGGCAGGATGAGCAGCAATATGCCCAGCAGGACGAGCCCGCCCGCCATGCCGAAAATGCCCGACAGCATGGAGGTGAAGAACACTGCCACCAAGAGAGCGGCGGCAACCGAAAGAGTCATACTGATATCCCCAACATCATGCAGTCATGCGCCTCCATGCGGCGGCGCGCCATGACAGATGCGGCAAGAGGGCATGCCAAAGCGCCGCCTGGGTCGCGGTTGTCATGGGTCCCGAGACGGCAAACGCCTCTGAGTAAATTAAAAGCTGAGACGCTGACCATCTCGGGGTGCCGGTTTGGGAACAGCCCGGGCCGGTCGCGCACACGCTTCCGTCCGGGCTCGAACCTGTGGGAGGCAAGGCCCCCACCTGGCTCACCCGCCACTGTTCGCCTGCAGGCCGCCGCGCGAGGTGATGGGGAGGAGGATACGCGCAGTTTTGGGAAGGGGATAAGATGGATAGGTGGGGCGCCACGCTTTCCCCATGCGCGGTGTCATCCGGCCTTGAGCCGGGATCCATCCTGAGATGATGGGGCTTGTGTAGTGGTTGAGACGCTCCACCTTGCGGCCGTCATACGATCTCGAGATGGGCCCCGGCTCAAGGCCGGGGTGACACCGTGGGTGTGGGGCGGGCAGGTCAGGTACTCGCCGCCTTGGCGTTCACCTGCGCCACCAGCTCGTCGGGGATATCGTCGAAGCTGGCATAGTTCATGTTGTAGAGCTTGGCGTAGAGGCCCTGCTTTTCCATGAGCTGGTCGTGGTTGCCGGTTTCGATCAATTCGCCATTCTGCAGGACGATGATGCGGTCGGCGCCACGGATCGTGGCCAGGCGGTGGGCGATGACCATGCCGGTGCGGCCTTCGAGCAGGGTCAGCAGGGCCTTCTGAATCTGGCGCTCAGTATAGGAATCGATATTGGCGGTCGCCTCGTCAAGCACCAGGATCTTGGCATCGGCGACCAGCGCCCGGGCGAAGCTCAGAAGCTGGCGCTGGCCCAGGGACAGATTGGAGCCGCGCTGTTCCAGCATGCCGTCATAACCGCCGGGCAGGCGGGTGATGAAATCATGCGCGCCGACGGCCTTGGCTGCCGCGATGACATCCCCGCGGGTGGCCGAGGCCTTGTTGTAGCGGATGTTTTCGAAAACCGTGCCGGTGAACAGGAACGGTTCCTGCAGCACCATGGCGACCTGTTCGCCCAGCGACTCCTGGGTCACGTCGCGCACGTCATGGCCGCCGACCAACACCGCGCCGGACTGGACTTCGTAGAAGCGGTGGACCAGCGACATGGCCGAAGTCTTGCCCGAGCCGGTGGGGCCGACCAGGGCGACGGTTTCGCCTGGATTGACCTTGAAGCTGACATTGCGCAGCACAGGGCGATCGGCGGCATAGCCGAAGACCACGTTGCGGAATTCGACCGAGCCATCCATATCGCCAGTGAGCTTTACCGCATCGGGCTTGTCGGTGATCGAGGCCGGGATATCGAGCACTTCGGTGATGCGGCGGCCCGAGGTCATGGCGCGCTGCATGATGGAATATTGCATTGTCAGCGAGCGGATCGGGTCGAAGAAGCGCTGGATGTAGAAGATGAAGGCGACGATGACGCCGACTTCCAGGCTTCCGTTCAGCACCAGCGAACCACCCACGACCACGACGATCGCCATGGCGATACCGGTCAGGCTGTCGACGATGGGCACCATGACCTGGGCATAGCGCGAGCCGGTGAGTTGGGTCTGGAGGTTGTTATAGGCCTTGTCGTCATAGAGGTCGAAATTGACCTTCTGGCGATCGAGGTTCTGCACCGTGCGCACGCCATTGATGCCTTCGGCCATGGCGCCGGCGGTGATCGAATTGGTTTCGTGCGCAGCCCAGAAAGCGCGCTTGGCCGGCGGCAGCCAGAAGATGCGCACGATAAAGAGGACGGGCATGGTAGAGAGAGTCAGCAGGCCCAGGCGGAAATCGAGCGAGAGCAGCACGAAGACGATGCCGCCCAGGAGCACGATATCGCCGACCGAAATCACGGAGGTTTCGAGAAATTCCTGCATGGAATTGACGTCGCCCTGCAAGCGGCTCATCAGCCGGCCAACCTCGGTCTTGTCCATGAAACTCAGCGAAACACGCTGGAGCTGGGCGAACATCGCGCGGCGCATGTCGAACAGCACATTCTCGGCCACCTGCCCCACCTGGCTTTCCTGAATCCAGGAGGCGGCATAGTTGATGATGACGGCCACGGCGAAGGCCGCCACGGCCCAGGCGAGGTTGGTCGTATTGCCGCCCTCGGTCATGCCGCTATCGATGGCGCGACCGATGATGAGCGGAATGGCAAGCTGGGTGGCGGTGAAGACCAGAACGGCACCCACCGACAGGTAGATCTTCATGCGGTAGGGGCGCACAAAGGCCCAGATGCGGCGTACCGTATGAGGATCATAGGCCTTGCCGAAAATTTCTTCTTCGATGCGATGGCTGCCCACGCTGGCGCGCGGCGGACGCTGGCCCGGAAAGGCGGCGACTTCGCGATCGTCTTCTTCAACGGCGCTCATTGGGCGGCGCTCCCCATTTCGATATCTTCCACGGGACGGGTCTGCAGGTCGTAGAGCGCGCGATAGCGCCCGCCCTGCGCCAGCAATTCCTCGTGGCTCCCCTGCTCGACGATCCTGCCATCCTCGAGGAAGAGGATGGTGTCGGCGTGGAGAAGCGAGCTCAGGCGGTGGGAGATGACCAGCGTCACCCGATCCTTGGCATAGCGCTTGATGGCGCTGCGGATGCGGTGCTCGGTGCCGGCATCGATGGCGGCGGTGGAATCGTCGAATACCATGACGGCCGGCTTGAGCACGAGGGTCCGCGCGATGGAGAGACGCTGGCGCTGGCCGCCCGAGAGCGACACGCCGCGCTCGCCCACCACCGTGCCGTAGCCGGAGGGCAGGCCCATGATGTAGCTGTGCAATTGCGCGCTTTCGGCCGCCTTTTCGATCTTGGTCTCCTTGGACCAGGGATCGCCATAGGCGATGTTGTTCTCGATCGTGGTGGTGAAGAGGAAGCTGTCCTGCTGCACCACGGCGACAGCGCGGCGCAGCGATTGCAGCGAGACCTTGCTCACATCCTGCCCGTCGATGGTGATGCGGCCGCCGGTGACATCGTAAAAGCGCGGAATGAGGTGGGCGAGCGTGGACTTCCCGCTGCCCGGGGCGCCGACAATGCCGATGGTCTGGCCCGCGCGCGCTTGGAAGCTCACGCCGTTGAGCGTGGGGTGAGTGGCGCCATCATAGGTGAAGCGCACATCCTCGAAGCGCAAAGTGCCCTCGGTAACCTTGAGGTCGGGCACGCCAGGCGCATCCTCGATGGCCAGGGGCTCGTCGAGGAAGCCATAGAAGCGCTCGCCGCAGGTGGAGGCGCGGGCATAGGAATTGACCATGAGGCCGAGCTGGCGCACCGGCATTTGCAGAATAGTCATGAAGGTGAGGAAGCTGGCCAGGGTGCCCACGCTCATCTCGCCCGCGATGACCTTGTTGCCGCCGAACCAGAGCACCAGGCCCATGGCAGCAAAGAAGGAAAAGGTCATGGCGCTGGTATTGCGCACGCGCACATGCACGCGCTGGTGGGACAGTTCCAGCGCTTCCTTGCTGGCAGCATCGAACTTGGCGAGCTCGAATTGCTGCCCGGCGAAGGCGCGCACCACGCGGATGCCGCCCAGATTTTCCTCCATGACGCGGCTCAGGGCGGAGAGCTTTTTCTGCAGCACCAGCCAGGTGGCCCGCAGGGTGAGCTGGGCCACCGAGGAGCGCCAGGCGACGAAGGGCACGAAGCTCAGCGCGAGCAGACCCAGCAGCAGATCGGTGGTGAGCAGCATATAGGCGCCGACCCCGATCAGCACCGCCAGCAGGATGGTGCGCACCAGGCCGGTGGAGAAGAACATGCGCACGCCATCGAGATCGAGCAGGCCCAGGGTGATCAGGTCGCCGCTATGAACCTTGTCGTGATAGGAATAGGAAAGGCGCTGCACCTTGTCATAGAAGGCCAGGCGCAGCTCGTAGCCGACATGGTGGCCCACCGATTCCGAGTAATAGTTCTGCACCAGGGTGAAGAATCCGCGCGCCACCGAGACGCCGAGCAGGGTCATGGCGCTCCAGAACAGAGCCTGTTCCGCACCCGCCTGCCCACTGCCCAGAATGTCCTGCATCTGATCGACCGCATGGCCCAGGAGCCGCGGGATCAGCAATTGCAGCACCGAGGCGACAATGGTGGCGCCGATCGCGGCGGCGGCCTGCCAGGGATGGCGGAGGGAATAGAGGGCGATCCGCATCAGCGGCCCACGCCCCTTTCCGGCGTGAGCGGCGGCCACGTGAGCCCGAGCATCGCCGCGTGAATGGACGCGGCCAGCCTTGTCGGTGGTCAAGGAAGTATCCAGACTTCAATATGTGTGGGGTCCGAACGGCGGGAGCCAACCTTCGGACCAATCGCCCTTCAGCTGATGCTGGCCTGCAAATGCCAGTTTTCTGCGCTTCCGGTCCTCACGTACAGAACGTACGCTCCGGTCCGGTTCTCGAAAACCGACATTTTCGGCTCAGCCTGAGCTGAACAGCGACCAATCCTAGCCGAAGCTCGGACAAATCAACTCGCGGTGATTAATCAACGCTCATTCGCGCTGCCATTCAAGATCGATTTTGCGCAAAAACCGCAAATAGTAACGTTCCAATGCGCGTGATCGGCTCATTGAGCCAAATTCAGCTCCGGGTAGATCAGGGCCGAGCATTGCCGGTTCTGGGCATCGAGCAGGGCCTGTTCGGCCGCCGTGACCATGCCGGTCTCGATGGCGTTCCAGAGCTCGTTGGTCTTCACGCCTTGGAGGCCGCATTGGCAATAGGTGAGGCAGAGACCGGCCGAAGTACCGCCGGCTTCGCAGGACGATTGGCAGGAGCGCAGGAAATCGGCGTCGCGCATGGCGAGCTGCGGCTGGAACACGGCCGCAGCGGGATAGACCAGGCCGAGCAGGATGGGCTGGTGAATGAGGTAGATCAGCAGGCTCCAGCGGCCGAGAAAGGCGAGGAGGTGCGGCAGGCGCCCTGTGGGGGCGATAGAGGCGAGGCGGACAGAGAGCCCTGATGCCAGCACGAGACGGGCCGCGATGATGCCCACCAATACGGCGCCAAACCAGGGGAAGACCGGCACGAGATCATTGGTGGGCGGCGGCACCTGCCAGAAGCCGAGCCAGGACCACGCCTTCTGGTTGAACAGCGGATCGGAATGGAAGAATGGCAAAGCGATAACCACGGCCCCGACCACCATGGGCAGCCAGAGCGGGGTCAGCACGAAGGCAAGACCCATCAGACTGAACAGCGCAATGGCGTGCAGCACGCCGAAATAGACGAAGCTCTGCGGAAAGACAAAATAGGTGGCCGCTGTGATGATCAGCGCGCCCGCCACGACGAATATCCAGCGCCGCCAGAAGCTCTGCCAGCGGATGCCGTTGCCATGGCCAAGCACAAGGCCGATGCCGACAAGGAACAGGAAGACCGCGAGAATCGAGCGGGCGATGAAGACCCATTGCGGATCGTAGCCGACATCAGCGGCGATGAAGCGGAAGTAGCTCAGGTCCCAGCACAGGTGATATGCCACCATGGCGATGATGGCGACACCCCTGACAATGTCGATGATCAAAAAGCGGGGGCGGCTGGTTGCCTCGGTCACGAAACCACCATGCGTTTCACCACCGCCAGGAAGTCCTCGCCATAGCGGTCCAGCTTGGCCTGGCCGACACCGGGCAGGTTCAGCATGTCGTGCGGATGGATGGGCTGGGCCAGCGCCATGGCGCGCAAGGTGGTGTCGTGGAAGATGACATAGGGTGGCACGCCCTGGGCCTTGGCGATGCGGGTGCGTTCCTCGCGCAGAGCCTCGAACAATGGCAGCGCATGTTCGGGCACGGTGGCGGCGCGGGCCAGGGCGCGGCGGACCTCGATGGATTTCTTCGGCCGGTCCTTGCGCAGGGTCACCGTGCGCTCGTGCTTGAATACGGCATGGGCGCCCTCGCCCAGGGTCAGTGCGCCGTGATTGGCATGATCGACCACGATGAGGCCCATGGCGGTGAGCTGCCGGATGACCGACTGCCAGACCTTCGGATCGAGATCGGCGCCCTGCCCGAACACTTTCTGGTGCTGGTGGCCGAAGCGGGTGACCTTTTCGGTCTCCTTGCCCATGAGCACATCGATGACATGGGCAGCGCCGAAGCGCATGCCGGTGCGGTAGATGGCGGCCAGGGCCTTGATGGCGGCTTCGGTGCCGTCCCATGATTCAACCGGCGAGCGGCACGTGTCGCAATTGCCGCAATTGCCTTCATGGGCTTCGCCGAAGTGGCTGAGAATGGCCTTGCGGCGGCACTCGGCGGTTTCGCAGACCCCGAGCAGGGCATTGAGCTTGCCATGTTCGAGGCGCTTGACCTCGTCGGGGGCATTGCCCTCGTCGATCATGCGGCGGCGCTGCACCACATCGGCCATGCCATAGCTCATCCATGCGTCGGCGGGCTGGCCGTCGCGACCGGCACGGCCGGTTTCCTGGTAATAGGCCTCGATGGAGGCCGGTAGATCCATATGGGCGACATAGCGCACATCGGGCTTGTCGATGCCCATGCCGAAGGCCACGGTGGCCACCATGCAGATGTTTTCCTCCTTGAGGAAAGCATCCTGATTGGCGCTGCGGCGCTCGGCACTGAGGCCGGCATGATAGGGCAGAGCCGGAATGCCCTTGCCGCTGAGCCACTCGGCCATGTCCTCGACCTTGGCGCGGGAGAGGCAATAGACGATGCCCGAGCTGCCCTTGTGGGCGGCGAGAAAGGCCAGCAACTGCTCGCGCGGCTTGTCGCGCTCAACAATGGAATAGGAAATATTGGGGCGGTCGAAGCTGGTCGTGAAGACCTGCGCCTGTTCCAGCCCCAGCCGCTCGATGATGTCCTCGCGCGTGGTGGGGTCTGCCGTGGCCGTGAGCGCGATGCGCGGCACGCCGGGGAAGAGCTCGACCAGATGGATCAGCTCGCGATATTCGGGCCGGAAATCGTGGCCCCACTGGCTCACGCAATGGGCCTCGTCGATGGCGAAGAGCGCGATATCGATGCCTGAGAGCATATTGGCGAAGCCGGGGGTCGCCACGCGTTCGGGCGCGACATAGAGCAGGTCGAGCTGGCCATTGCGGAGTTGACGGCGGACTTCGGCCGATTCCTCCGACGTCATGGCCGAATTGAGCGCGGCGGCGGCAACGCCGGCCTGTTTCAGTGCCTCGACCTGGTCGCGCATCAGCGCGATGAGCGGGGAAATGACGATGCCAACGCCCGGCCGGCAGATGGCCGGGATCTGGTAGCACATGGACTTGCCGGCGCCCGTGGGGAACAGCACGACCGCGTCGCCCCCGCCCACGACATGGTCCACCACATCGTTCTGCTGGCCGCGGAAGCTGCGATGGCCGAAGACGTCGCGCAGCACGGTGAGCGGGTCGCGCGGCGAAGCCTGCGCGCCGCTGCTGAACAAATCCCATGCTGATTCAAGCGTGCTCACCCTGCCCTTGGATCACAGGGGCGGGGTGAGCCGCAAGGCGGCAGAAATCACGCTGTGGCGCTATCCACCGACGATCTCGCCGCCATTGGGATGCAGAACCTGGCCCGAGAGGTAGGAACTTTCCTCGCAGGCAAGGAACAGGTGGCAAGTGGCGACTTCATTGGGCTGGCCGGGACGCTTCATGGGCTGTGTGGCTCCGAACTCGGCCACCTTGTCGGCGTCAAACGTGGCCGGGATCAGCGGCGTCCAAATGGGACCCGGCGCCACGGCGTTGACGCGGATGCCCTTGTCGGCAAGGTTGCCCGCGAGCGAACGGGTGAAG
The DNA here is from genome assembly GCA_966192215.1 of uncultured Devosia sp. Classification (GTDB taxonomy): domain Bacteria; phylum Pseudomonadota; class Alphaproteobacteria; order Rhizobiales; family Devosiaceae; genus Devosia. Next base: position 21,693 of record CBIGSA010000014.1, read on the forward strand.
GCGACGATAGCCCCTTTGGTGGACGCATAATCGAGCAGTTGCGGCGAGCCGCGATAGGCGGTGACCGAGGTGGTATTGACGATGGAGGCACCCTTACCCAGATGCGGCATGGCCGCCTGGGTCAGGTAGAAATAGCCGAAGAGATTAGTCTCGAAGGTCTTCCGCAACTGTTCGGCGGAAATGTCGGTGATCTCCTCCTGCGGGTGCTGCTCGGCGGCATTGTTGACGATGACATCGAGCTTGCCGAATTCCTCGATCACCTTGCCCACGACATTGTCGCAGAAGGTCTTGTCGCCCACATCGCCCCGCAGCAGCAGCGCCTGCTTGCCTTCAGCGCGGACAGCGGCTTCGGTAATGCTGGCATCCTCGGTTTCCTCGAGATAGACCAGCGCCACCTCAGCCCCTTCCCGGGCGAAAAGCACGGCACAGGCCCGGCCTATGCCGCTATCGCCGCCGGTAATGATGGCGACCTTGCCGGCCAGCCGACCATTACCGGGAAATTTCGGCATGTAGTCGGGCTTGGGATGCATCTCGGTCTCCCGCCCCGGCTGATGATCCTGCTGTTGGGGCGGGTTGATCTTCCGTGCTGCCGAACCGGCCATGGCATCCTCCTAGTGATGGGCGTGGTGCTCGGCATTGCGCTTGCGGGTCGCAGCGGCCTTCTTGGCCGAGGCAGAGCGTTCGGCGGCCGAGCGATTGGCAGAAGCTTCGCCACCCTTTTTGCCGCCCTTGTGGGCGGCGGGATGGCCGGTGTCCTTGCCACGGCCGGAGCCGGACTTCTTGCCGCCACCATCATCCTTGTTGACGGTGGCCCAGGCGCGGCGTTCGGCTTCCTCGTGGCTGACGCCACGATCTTCGTAGCCTTCCTCGATATGCTCGGCCTTGCGCTTCTGCTT
>CBIGSA010000015.1:0-21864 GCA_966192215.1 uncultured Devosia sp.
AATCCTCAACCCCGAATATTGTGAAGGTTTCGTCACGCGTGCACATGAAGACCGAACCGTCCCAGGCGCCGCCGCCGATGTCGTCCACCGCGAAGATGTAGTAAAAGCGGCGCTGCAGATCGCCCTGGTAGAGGGTGCGGCAATCGCCGGGCGGGGTCGCCCACCAGCCTTCGCTCATCCAGCCACGCTCAGCGCGATAGCCCAGGGCCACCGAAACCAGATTGCCCGTTTCGTTGCAGATGCGCAGATCGGCATGGGCGGGCGTGGCGAAAAAGGCGAGGCTTGCGAGCATCGCGCCGATCAGGGTCATGCCGAGACGGGGGATATGCAAAGTGGTGCCAGCAAACATCGGAAAACGTGCCTTCTTTGAGCCCATGGTGACGCATTGGTCAATGGCAAAACGGGCGATTTGACGGAATTGCGGCCATGCAGCGATGCAGCCATGTGGATTGGACGACAAAGGGGTTGAACCACGCCGCGCGGTGCGATTGAACGGGGCCAGCAAACTTGAAGGAATATGTCATGGCCGTCGAAGACAGCGTTGCCCAGGACCAGCTCAGGGCGTTCATCGAACGCATCGAGCGCATGGAAGAAGAAAAGGCCGCCATCGCCGCCGATATCAAGGAAATTTACGCCGAGGCCAAGGGCAATGGCTTTGACACCAAGATTCTGCGCAAGATCGTCGCCATCCGCAAGCAGGATGCCAATGAGCGTATGGAGCAGGAAGCGCTGCTGGAGCTCTATATGAGCGCGCTGGGCATGGTCGCCGCGCCGCCCGAAGATTGAGGATGCACTGATCTTCAGGTGCGGGCCCGCAAGCCGCGATCTTCTGCGCTTCCGGTGCTCACGTACTGATGTACGCTCCGCTCCGGTTCTCGAAGACCGCGCCTTTCGGGCCTGACCTGAAGCTCAGCACACCCTATCTGCCCGCAAAACAGGGATGCTAGGCCAAGATATCCAGAAGCGAGCCGGCCATTTCGTCGGCGACGCGGACGATCTTGGCCGAGGCTTTGAAGTCGGTTTCGGCCATCATCACGTTGACCATTTCGGTGGCGAGATCGACCTCGCCGCCCAGGCCGGTGCCGAAGCGGGCGACCTTGGCAGCGCTGGCCTCGAAGCGCTCGGCGGCGCGATGCATCCCGCTGGCGCCGATAGCAATGCTGGAAATGGTCATGGTGCGGCCTTCTCTGGTGCGATCCACCAAGCCGGCAAAGTGTTTGACAATATCTTAGCGCAGGGTCCTCTAAGCCGATCAAATACTGTCGGGTTCACGCCACGACGAATTCGTTGAAGGAGACGTCGGCGCTTGTGGCAGTCATGATGCTGCCCGGCGGAACCGGTTGCCAGGTGTCGCCGGCGTCGCCGAAGGGTTCGGAGGCGATGGCGATGCCGGTATCGAGACGCCGCCAATAGAGCGAGGGCGGGTGGTCATCGCTGGCCCAGCGGATGGCGATGAGCTTTTCGCCATCGGCCAGAATAGCGGCAAAGCGCAGGGCCTGGGCGATGCCATTGGCCTGCATCATGCCGACGCATGCGGCGAGCGTGCGAGACAGGGCCGCCGCCGGATCGGCATCGAGCCCATTGCCCAGGGCAGCGAGGAAGATGGCTTCGCTGTCGCCATTGCCACGACGGCGGGCGTAGAGGTCGTCGGGAATCATGGCTTCGACGGCGCGGCGGATGCGGTCATAGCCGCCGATCTGGCCATTATGCATGAAGAGATGCCGGCCGGCGGCGAAGGGATGGCAATTGGCCATGGAGACTTCGCCCGAAGTGGCCGAGCGCACATGGGCAAGGAACATGGGCGCCTCGACCTGATGGCAGAGCGAGGCCAGATTGGCATCGGACCAGGCGGGCAGGGTTCCGCGATAGACACCCGGCTCGGGGCGGGCGCCATACCAGCCGACGCCGCAGCCATCGCCATTGACCTGGGTTTTGGCCTCGCGCGCGGCGAGGGACTGGCTGACCAGCGAGGAGGCCGGCTCGATCAGCAGCGTATCGAGGAACACCGGCTCCCCGGTGTAAGCCAGGAAGCGACACATATCAGGCGGCTTGCTCCATCCCGTCGCTGAGGGCGAAGCGGACGGCTGCATCGGCATGGATAGCAGTGGAGTCGTAGCCGGGCAGAGGCAGGGCGTCGGGATCGACCAGCAGCGAGATTTCGGTGCAGCCGAGAATGACGGAGTCGATGCCCTGGCTGCGGGCCGCCTCGATGATGGCGAGATAGCGGGCGCGGGACGCGTCGCGGACCTGGCCCTGGCAGAGCTCGTTGAAGATGACATCATGCACCACGCCGCGATCATCGCAGTCGGGGGTGACGACTTCGAGGCCGTGGCGGGCCATGCGCTCGGTATAGAAGCCGTGCTCCATTGTGTATCGGGTGGCGAGCAGCAGGGGTTTGCGGCGGCCGTCGGCGCGCAGGGCCTTGGCCGTCTCGTCGATAATGTCGATGAGCGGCACGCCGCTCATCGCGGCGACGGGATCGGCGACCAGGTGCATGGTATTGGTGCAGATGAGCACGCAGGCCGCGCCGGAACGGGCCAGGCCGGCGCCGGCTTCGCCGAGCAGTTTTCCTGCATCGTCCCAGCGGCCAGCCTTCTGCAATTCGACGACGCTGACGAAATCGAGCGAGCGCATCGCGATTTCGGCGGAGTGGAGACCGCCGCGCTGGCGGCGGACAGCCTCGTTGATGAGGCGATAATAGGTGGCGGTGGATTCCCAGCTCATGCCGCCGATCAAGCCGATGGTTTTCATGCTCTTTGCTCCCTCTTTGCTGCCAGCATGCCTGCTGTTTGCCGCAAACGGCATGCGATGTGGGGCTTGGTCTGGACGGCAGGTGCATGATGGAGGCGCAATGCGGAAGAACGGCGCGCTAGAATTGCGCAAGGCGGTTGAATCATGCAGAATGTACCCATGCTTGACGAGCGCGACCGCAAAATCCTCGACCTGATGCAGGCCAATGCCGAGATGGCGGTGAATGATATCGCCGATGCGGTGGCCCTGTCGGCTTCTGCCTGTTCGCGGCGCATCGCGCGGCTGCGGGAGGAAGGCTATATCGCCCGCAGCGTGGCCATGCTGGACCGCAAAAAGGTGGGACTGCCCACTACGGTCTTTGTCATCGTGCGGACGGGCAAGCATGAGGCGGGGTGGCTGGAGGAATTCCATGCCGCGGTCAGCACCATACCCGAGATCGTCGAAGTGCACCGGCTGACGGGCAATTTCGACTATATCATCAAGCTGGTGCTGCCCAATGTGGAGCATTATGACGTCATCTATCGCCAGCTGGTGGGGCGGGTCGAGCTATTCGACATGTCGGCCTATATCTCGATGGAGACGGTGAAGCTGGCGACCGGCGTGCCGACAAAATACGCGGACTAGCGAGCAACTGAGCGCGGGGTGTCGGCGTTGTCGGCGCAAGGGACCACCAGTTCGTCCCGGCCATTGGGGGAGGCCACGCTGGAGCAGACACGCATTGTCCGGGGAACCGTGTCCGCCATTCCGGCTGCCATCGGCCTCATGCTGGTGTTTCTCGCCGTATTCGCCGCGATCTTCGGCTATTTCCTCGTCATGGGCATCAGGCAGACCGAAGAACGGATGGTCGAGCGCGCCAATGCGGCGTCGCAGGTGGTTTCGACCAATGCATTCTGGATCGCTGAAGTGGCCCAGCAGACGCTGCGACGCGTGGATGCCGCGCTGGGGCCGAAAATGTCGGGCAATGCCGATGACCTGGCACCGGTGCTGGAGGGCCTGCCCTCGCTGACCGAGGTCTATATCATCGATGCCAATGCCAACACGATCTATGCGACCGTGCCTCGGGCCAGCGACGTCTCGGTCATGGACCGCGACTATTTCACAGCAGTGCGCGACGGGGCGCCGTTCTTTACCTCGCCATTGCTGGTCAGCCGGCTCACCGGGGACCGCATTTTCGTCTTCAGCAAGCGCGTGACGCGAGGCGGGGAATTTGCCGGGGCCATCATGGTGTCGTTCCCGGAGTCACTGCTCGAAGAGCTGTGGCGGAACCTCGATTTCGAGGGCGCATCGACCGTGAGCCTCATACGCGACGATGGGCAGCTCATCGCTCGGTACCCGCCCACGGATGGACCGATCGACCTGAGCGAGCTGCCGCTGTTCACCGACTATCTGCCGCAAAATGATACCGGCACCTATGCTTCCGGGAGTTCGCCCGTCGATGGGGTAGCGCGGACGGTCAGCTACAGGCGCGTGCCGGGTACCAATATCATCGCTCTCGCCTCGATCGCCTCCTCGCAGGCCTGGGTGGGATTCAACAATGCGGTGACGGCGGTGTTCATCATCGTTTCCCCGATCATCCTGGGGCTGGTGCTGGGCTGTGCCTGGATCGTGCGGCTGCTCTATCGAGACGCGGCGCAAGCCAAGGCGCTGCAGGCATCGGTGGAGGCCAACACGATGCTGTTCCGCGAAATCCACCACCGCGTGAAGAACAACCTGCAATCGGTGCAGTCGCTGGTACGCATGCAGGACCTGCCGCAGGCGGCCAAGCTCGACCTGCAGAGCCGCTTCGCGGCCATGGCGGCGATGCACGAGCATATCTACCAGCATGACCGCTACGAGGACATCGATGCGCATGACTTCATTCCGGCCGTGGTTGAGGAGGTCATGGTTGCCTATGGGTCCAATGCCGTGGTGGATTACGAGCTTGAGCACATTCCGGTGGATCGCGACCACGCGACGCCCCTGGCGCTGCTGCTGAGCGAGCTAGTGACCAATGCCTGCAAATATGCCTTTGCAGGGGATGAGGATGCCCGGATCACCATTGTGCTGACGCGTGGCAGCGATGATCGCGCCATGCTCAGCGTGCGCGACAATGGCAAGGGCATCGAGCCGGACAATATTGCCGGGGGCAGCATGGGCATGCGGCTCATCAGGGGCGTGGTGGCGCAGATGAACGGCACTTATGCATTCCGCACCGATGGTGGGACGGTGTTCGAGGCGGATATCGCGCTGTCCACGGGGGCGTGGAAAAACTCTAGCTGATTGCGCCGAGAGCCTTGGCCATGGCGGCTTCGTCATAGCCCAAAGTGGTGAGGGCGGTGGCGACGATGCCTGCGCGGTCGAGGCCGGCATCGGCATACATGTCGGCCTGGCTGGCATGTTCCACGAAGCGATCGGGGATCATCAGCGGCCGGAAGCGCAGCTTGCCGTCGAGCAGACCGTTGCTGGCGAGGAAGGTGGCGACATGGCTGCCGAAGCCACCGATGGAGCTTTCCTCTGTGGTCAGCAGCACGTCATGCGTGCTGGCCAGCCGGGCGATCAGCTCTTCGTCGAGGGGTTTCAAAAAGCGGGCATCGGCCACGGTGGGGTTGAGGCCCAGAGCGGCGAGCTTGTCGGCAGCAGCGAGGACTTCGCCCAGGCGGGTGCCATAGCTGAGGATGGCGATGGTGGCACCCTGGCGGACAATGCGGCCCTTGCCGATGGTGAGCTTTTCGCCGCGAGCGGGCATATCGACGCCCATGCCGTCGCCGCGCGGATAGCGGAAGGCGATGGGGCCGTTGTCATAGGCGGCAGCGGTGGCCACCATGTGGCGCAGTTCGGCCTCGTCGGCTGCGGCCATCTGCACGATGCCGGGAATGGCGCCGAGATAGGCGGCGTCATAATTGCCGGCATGGGTAGGGCCGTCGGCGCCGACATAGCCGGCACGGTCGATGGCGAAGCGCACCGGCAGGTGCTGGATGGCCACGTCATGCACGACCTGGTCATAGGCGCGCTGCAGGAAGGTGGAATAGATGGCGCAGAAGGGGCGCATGCCCTCGCTCGCCATGCCGGCCGCGAAGGTAACGGCATGCTGCTCGGCAATGCCGACATCGAAGATGCGGCTGGGATGGATTTCGGCGAATTTGTCGAGGCCGGTGCCCGAGGGCATGGCGGCGGTCACCGCGACGATGCGCGGATCATCATTGGCTTCCTGGATCAGCGAGGAGGCGAAGACCGAGGTGTAGGACGGTGCATTGGACGGTGCCTTGGCCTGGGCGCCGGTGATGACGTTGAACTTGGACACGCCATGATATTTGTCGGCGGAATGCTCGGCGGGGGCATAGCCCTTGCCCTTCTGGGTGACCAGATGGACCAGGATAGGACCCTCGGCCGCGTCGCGGACATTTTCGAGAATGGGGACCAGATTTTCCAGGTCGTGCCCATCGACAGGGCCGACATAGTAGAAACCCAGCTCCTCGAACAGCGTGCCGCCAGTGAAGAATGAGCGGGCGAATTCCTCGGTCTTCCGGGCCGGTTCATGCAGGAAGGCGGGGAGCTTGCTGACCATCGTCTTGGCCGCCTCGCGCGTGCCACGATAGACCGGGCCGGAAACAAGACGCGCGAGATAGGTGCGCAGGGCGCCGGTGGGCGGAGCGATCGACATGTCATTGTCGTTGAGCACCACGATGAGGCGCGCATCCATGGCGCCGGCATTGTTCATGGCCTCATAGGCCATGCCGGCCGACATGGCGCCATCGCCGATGACGGCGACGACATTGCGCGGCTTGCCCTGCATTTCGCTGGCGACGGCCATGCCGAGGCCGGCGGAAATCGAGGTGGAAGAATGTCCGGCACCGAAGGGATCGTATTCGCTCTCGGCGCGGCGGGTGAAGCCGGAAAGGCCATCCTTCTGGCGTAAGGTGCGGATGCGGTCGCGGCGGCCGGTCAGGATCTTGTGCGGATAGGCCTGGTGGCCGACATCCCAGATGATGCGATCATGCGGGGTATCGAAGACGGCGTGGAGCGCCACGGTCAGTTCCACCACGCCCAGGCCTGCGCCCAGATGCCCACCGGTGACCGAGACGGCGTCGATCATTTCCGCGCGCAGCTCGTCGGCCAGTTGCCGCAGGTTTTCCTGCGGCATGGCACGCAGGTCGGCGGGCGACTTGATCGTATCGAGCAGGGGCGTGGAGGGCTTGTCGGCCAAGCGGGCGGTCCTTTGCCAAAACGGGCAGGGAGCGGAAGCCGCTCCATTCTATTACTGTCGCGCTTCCGAACCGGAAAAGCGCCGGGCACTTTTCCTGGAAGCGCTCTATGTCAATTCTTTAGGCCCGCAGGGGTTGCTTTGCAACAACGGGCGGCATGCCTGCGCCAAACTGCGGCAGGGAGTGCTATGGGCGCGAGGAGGCCGAAATGAGGCGGGCCGATCCGATCAGTTCGACGCCAGGGCGATGGGCGCCGTGGTGACGAAGCGGGTGTGGGACAGGCCTTCGGGGAAGTCACCGACGCCCATCGTGGTGACGTAGCGGCCCATTTCGGTCGTGGGGTCGAAATCGGCCTCGTCATGGTCCCAGATGATGGCGAAGTGGGACGAGGTCATGACCGCGGGCGTGATGAAGACTTCGGCAACATGCTCGAGATCGGGCGCGATCAGGTTGGGATTGCGCATGGCGCCGGACGCAGGCTGGCGGGCGATATGCTCGGCCAGGGCGGCCGCGACCGGTTCGTTCTGCTGGGCGGCGCCGAATGTGCCGCTGAACAGGCCCGCCAAGCCGCCAAGCGAGGCGGTGCGCAGGCCGGTGGCTGCGGTAAGCGGCGGCAGGATGGTCGGGCGCGTGGTGGGCGCCGGTGGCGGGGCGGCGGCTGTGGTCTCGCGCTGGATGATCATTTCGAGCGCGCGCTGGGCTTCGGGGTCCTGCGGGGTGGGGGGCAGATAGGCGGTCATGGTCGGTGCCGGCTGCTCGCTCATGATGAGGCGGGGCTGGGGCACCGGGGCGGTGAGCGCGGCCAAGGCGGTGACGGCGTCGCCAGCGGGCAGGGCGGCGCTGGTGGCCAGCAGCAGGGCTTCTGACTTGACCGCGGGGATCGGCGCGACCATGGCCGTGGCCAGCTCGGACGGATCGAGCGGAGCACTGCCGGTGGTCGAGAAGGGAATCGCGCCGGGGACCGGTGCGGCAGCCACGGCAACAGGTGCGGCGGCGCCACCGAGCGAAGCAGGACGCAGGGCCGGAATCGGCGCGACATGGGGCGCGGCGGGTTGGGGCGCGACGGAGGCGACCTGGACCGGGGCGGGCGTGGCCGCGGGCTGGTCGTCATCGCCGCCGAAGAACAGGTCCATCAGCGTGCGGCCGCTGCCGGTGCTTTCGGCAATCTGGGTGCCGCCGGACGAGCCATTGCAGGGATAGGCGTGGCAACGCTTCCACTCGGCCAGGGCAAGCTGGTAACCCTGCTGCGACAGCGGCTTGCCGTCGGTGGGGACATGCATGGTCTTGCCGTCGGGGAAGATGTCCTGGAGCTGGGCGCGGGTCATGCGCGGCCAGGCGCGGACCGAACCGGTATCGAGATGGACGAAGGGGCTGCCCGATGTGGGGTAGTAGCCGACGCCGCCGACCTGCTTTTTCATGGCGGCGGCGCGGAGCCGGGCGAGCGGAATGCCAGGGATGAAGAAATCCATGGCCGTGCCGCGCATATGCTGGGAATTGTCGGCCACGCCAGAGGATTTGGCCGCCAGCATGGCATTGGTGGCGGGCGAGCGATAGGCCGAGACGATGTTGATCGGCTGGGTGGCGCCGACATCCTGATAGACTTCCCAGATCAGGTCGAACAGGCGCGGGTCCATCTTGGTGGGCTCGTTGCGGCGCCAGTCGCGCAGGAACTGGTTGAGCTCGTTGAGGCCCGACTGGACATATTGCCCATTGCGCTTGAAGACGATGCGGGCCGTCTCCTTGGTATGGGTATAATAGAGATAGAGCGCGCGCTCGGTGGCGGCTGCGGCGGGCGTCACCGCCTGCGGCAGGATAACGGTGATGCTCATAAGGGCGGCTGCAAGAAACCGCACGATATGGTGCCGTATCAAAAGGTAAGTCCCCGTCACGCCAAACTCTGTCCGGTAATTGCCAGTCGTGATCGGACGTTAGCGCGAAAAGTCGTCAAATTGATTAACGCTAACGAGTTCTCAAGCGGCAGAGCCCGGCTCCCTCACGGGGCCCAGTAATACGGATAAAAGCGGGCGCAACCAAGGCGAAATTGTAAACGGGGAATTAAGGGCTCATACCTCTCCCCCAAAGGAAGAGGTGAAGAATCCTACGGCGAGAGCTCGTCCACGACGGGTTCGGCTTCGGCGACGATTTCGCGGGCCAGTTCGGGCTGGTCGAGGCCCATGGCCGCGATCAGCTTGGCATTGTGGCCATAGACATCGCCGAAGGATTGCAGCGAGCCGTCGGCCTCGACGCGGATGGTGAAATAGGCGATGTGAACCGGAATCTGGTGGTCCGGATTCACCCAGCGCTCGGAGGGGCCAAACATGGCTTCGAGCGAGGCGCGGCTGATATTGGGCTCGTTGGCCATCAGCGCGTCGGCGAATTCCATCGGGTTCTGCACGCGCACGCAGCCATGGCTATAGGCGCGGAAGGAGCGGGCGAAGAGGGACTTGGACGGCGTATCGTGCAGATAGACGTCGTGCTTGTTGGGGAAGAGGAACTTGATCTGCCCCAGGGCATTGCCCGGACCGGGGCGCTGGCGCACGCGGAAGGGGAAATTGCTGCTGCTCACCTGGCTCCAATCGACCTGCCAGGGGCTGACCGGGCTGCCGTTGTAGAGCAGGTCCATGTTCTGGTTGTCGATATAGCCCGGATTGCGCAGAACGGCTGGTGCAACCTCGCCCCTGATGATGGAGGAGGGCACGTTCCAATAGGGGTTCACCACGATGTGGCGGATATTGTCCGAGAAAACAGGCGTCTGGTTCTTGGCAGTGCCGACGACGACGCGGGTGGTGTATTCCTCGGCCCCGTCGCGGTTGATTGCCAAACGGAATTCGGGAATGTTGACGAAGACGTTGAACGCGCCCAGTTCGCGCGGCATCCAGCGCCAGCGCTCCATATTGGCCAGGATATCGGCGCGGGTGACCGGCACGCCGCCATTGAGGGCGGCCAGGGTGGCCGGGCCCATAATGCCATCGACTTCGAGATCGAGCGTGCCCTGGAAGGCCTTCATGGCATCGACCAGCACATCGTCATAGACGAGGCCATCGGTGGCGGGCACGCCGAGCCTTGTGCGCAAAGCGGGCACGCGCGGATCGCTCATGCCGGGGCGCAGGGTGGGACCTTCGGCGATGGGCGTAGGGCGATCGGCACCGCTATCGTCGAAGCTGGCCAGGGCGGCCTTGAGCGCCAGGAATTCGGGATGGGTGGGCTCAAGCGCGGCCAGCACGGCCACCGGATCGGGGCTGGAGGCGAGCTCGACCAGGAGCGAGGCGGTATCGAGCGGTTTGGGCGCGATGTCGAGCAGGGGGCTGACCGATTGCGGCTTGATGCGGCCATTGTAGATATGGCCGGCATAGCGCAAAGCGGCGCCGGAAAAGGCCGTTTCGAGCGCGGCCATCCTGATCGGGTCGCCCTTGGCGCCGGCGACATCGAGATCGGGCGTCAGGTAGTCGGCGGGGCGCAGGCCCTCGCTGGCGGCATTTTCGAAGAGCTTGAGGATCTTGCGGGCGGGTTCGGAAAAGACCACGTCGCCATTGGCGCCCTCATCGAGCCAGATGGGCTCGAAATGGCGGCTGCCATAGAAGAAATAGAGCTTCTGCGCCTCGCTATAGGCGGCGCTGTCGCGTGTGGCGCTGTAATAGACCGCGCCGAGGCCGGACTTGATGGTCTGGGCCAGGGGCGTCTGGGGCGGAGCGATGATGACGGGACCGGCAGCCAGGGCCGCAATATCCTGCGCCAGGACGGGCGAAGTGGCGGCAGCGCCCATCAGGGCGGCAGCCAGGCAGACCAGGATCTTGTTCATCTGAGCTCCATGCACGGCAACGCTGCAGCGGCCTCTTTGTCCCGGCATCCGAATCGCAGAGCCGCCTCCGCTTGGAAACGCTCTACGCCCCGGAATTCAGCAGACTCGGCAGGCCGCTCCGCACCGAAATTCAATACTCTGCAAACCTTAACGGGAGCAATCACTCGCAAAGTTGTGAGCGGGATTTGTGGTGCGGCTGCAACGGCCAGACGATCAGAAATAGCGGGAGCGGGGGATGGTGAGCCAGGGCAGCCAGCGGAAGGGGCGGGTGCGGTAGGTGACGCGGACGCCATGGGTGCCCGGCTCGGAGCGCGGCACGCCGACCACGGCAATGCGCGTCTCATCACTGGTGACGGAATTGCCGACGCGATAGGCGATGCGCACGATGAGCGTGTCGAGCAGGTGTTCGAGCTCGATCTGCTTGAGCAATTGCTGGTCGAGCGTGAACTGGTAGCTGAATTTCATGGCCCCCTCACGAAATGGCGCGCACCATCGTTCAGTGCGACGGCGATCACAATTGGGATAATTCCCATCAGGGGATGGTGTCCGGCCCTAGCCGCCGGCGCCCTGGTATCTGCTGAGCGCAAAGCGCCAGTGGGCGATGGCGATACAAACCAGGAGGGGGCCAGCCAACAGGGCCAGCGGTGCCCCGAGCTCGCCGATCAGCGGCACGGGCTTGTCGAGCAGCACGGCGACGGGGACCGGGCTGATGAAGGCCAGCGGCACGATGGTGAGCATCACGGCCTGGATGCCGGATGGAAAGATGTTGAGGGGGTAGCGTGTCAGCTCCCAGAAGCCGAAAAAGATGGCGAAGAGGTGATTGGACCGCACCCAGATCAGGGCCGTGGCGCCGATCATGGTCATGATCGCCCCGGTTACCATGGTGGCGCTCAGCAGGCTCCCGACAACGAACAGCGCCTTGGCCAGCGACCAGTCGATCTGCGCGGCAACCAAGGCCCAGATCAGGACCGGGATGGCCAGGATGATGTGGCCGGCATAGCCGATATTGAGGCCGGAAAAGATCAGGTAGGCCCACAGATAGATCGGCTTGGTCAGCAAGGTATCGAGCGTGCCCAGTCGCACCTGCTCCTCGAGTTCGCGCAGCTGGGTGAAGCTCATCGAGGCGCCCAGGGAATAGGCGAGGAGCTGGAAGGAGAACAGCAGGGCCAGGTCGGGCCAGTTCCAGCCGCCCAGCAGTTCGAACTTCTGGATGATGATCCAGATACCCGTCAGCACGGCGCCATAGGAGAGAATCTGGGCGAGCCGATCGAGCCAGAAAGCGCCGCGATATTCCAGTTGCGACTTGACGAACATCTTGACCAGCAGTGGCAGGACGCTGAGGCGCATGGGTCAGCCTCCCTGCACGGTGATGCGGGAGGAGGCGCGGCGCCAGAGCAAAGCGAGGCCGAAGGCCAGCAGACACGCCCAGAAGAGGCCGAAGGCAAAATAGGCGATGGTATGCAGCGCATCCAGGCGCCCCAGCCAGACGGCGGATGGGTAATAGACCAGCCAGGCCAGGGGCTGGTGGCTGGCAATGGTGCCGAAGGGTTCGGGGAAGAACCAGAAGGGCACCAAAAGGCCCGAGAGCAGGGTGATCAGGCTCGTGAGAAGCCATTCGAGCGAGAAAATGGTCATCAGCCAGAAGGCCAGCACGCCGAACGAGGCGGCGACGAGAAAGTGGATGGTGAAGCTCAGGCCGCAAAAGGCGACGAACATGACAGCGTGAAACGGGCTGGCAGGCGGCAGCATGCCATAGACCAGGGCCACGATGATGATGGTGGGCACCACGGCCAGGAGGAACGTATAGGCCGACATGCCGGCCTCGACTGCGAGAAGATAGAGCGGGTAACGCACGGGCTTGAGCAACCAGACCGCCACATCGCCGGTCTTGAGCGCGGTGCCGACCTGGCGAACGAGGCGATCGTGACGCGTGGCACCCATCACCACGCCGCCGAGCAGGGCATAGGTCACCATGTCCTGGATGCTGATGCCATCGACGGCAGTCATGCCGGCATAGGCGGCCAGCCAGATGGCGACGCGGGCAAAGACCTGCACCAGCTTGCCGAAGATATTGGCCCAGACCTCGTTGCGATAGGCCAGGCTCGACAGGAAGCCGCTGCGCGCGAAGGCGAGATAGGCCTTCATCCCGCCACCGCGGCGGTGGCGTTGCGACGCTGGTAGAAGGTGCGGATGACTTCCTCGATATCGGGCTCGTGCAGGGCGACATCCTTGAGGCCGCGGTCGCTGCCGACTTCCGAGAGGATGGTGACGAGGGAGACGTCGTCGCTTTCGAGCAGGTAATGCTTGCGCAGGCCCTCGTCCGCCGTGAGCGTGGCGCTGGCCAGCGGCAGGGGACCGGGATCAGCAGCGAATTCCAGCGTCAGGCGCCGGGCCGAGCCGAGGGCGGAGCGGAGGCGGCTCAGCTCGCCATCGAAGATGAGCCGGCTGTGATCGACCATGATGAGGCGCGGGCAGATTTCCTCGATATCCACCAGGTCATGGGTGGTGAGGATGATGGTAACGCCGCGCTCGCGGTTGATCTCGGCGAGGAATTTGCGCACCGCATCCTTGGCGACGACATCGAGGCCGATGGTCGGCTCGTCGAGGAACAGGATTTTCGGATCGTGCAGCAGCGACATGACGATTTCGGCGCGCATGCGCTGGCCCAGGCTGAGCTGGCGCACGGCGCGGTCGAGAAAGGGCGTCAGGTCCAAAAGTTCGCTGAATCGCTTGAGATTGTCGGCATAGCGCGCTTCGGGAATGTCGTAGATGCGGCGATGCAGGGTGAAACTGTCGATGACCGGCAGGTCCCACCAGAGCTGGCTGCGCTGGCCGAAGACGACGCCGATCTCGCGGGCATTGTCCATGCGTTGCAGATGAGGCGTGCGGCCGAGCACCGAGAGCGTGCCATCGGATGGCACGAGGATGCCGGTCATCATCTTGATCATGGTGGATTTGCCGGCGCCATTGGGGCCGAGATAGCCCACGGCCTCGCCCGCATTGATATCGAAGCTGATGTCGGAAACCGCTGATACTTCGGTATATTCCGAGGTCACCAGCGTCTTGAAGGCGCCCAGGAGACCGGGAAACCGCTTATGCTGCCGGAAGCGCTTGGACACGCTCCGGGCCTCGATCAACGCTGTCATGGCTGGCTCCTGACCCCGGGTGAAGCTTAGCCGATTCGGCAGCGATGACAGATGGATGACGGCAGCAAAGGCGCGCAAAAAGGCCCCGTGATCGCTCACGGGGCCAGGCTGCATGGAAACGGATGGTCAGAAACCGGCGGACAGGCCCGCCCGAACCGCACCGGACACCTGCCCGGAGAAGTGCCACTGCGCATCGGCGCCTGCTGTCAGGGTGACGCTGGGGCTGACATGGGCGGTGAGGCCGACGCCGCCATAGAGCCCGAACTCGGTGCTGCCGGCCACGGCCGTGTTCTGAGTCTGGCCCAGGAAGGTCACGGGGACCGTGGTGCCGCCCAGATTGGACTGGGCGAAGAGGCCGGCATTGGCATTGAGGACGGTATTGGACCCATCGACATCGAAGGTGCCATCCAGGCCGAGCCGGGCATCGAGCAGGCCGATGGCCTGACTACCGACCGTGAGGTTGAGGCTGGAGCCGGTTTCGGTATAGCCCGCGACATTGCCGCCGACATAGCTCACCCGGCCGACCAGATCGACCTCGCCCGTGTCGGTCTGCAGAACCGGGATGGCCACGCCCAGAGCGGGGGCGACGAACCAGCTCGCGTAATCGGCGCGGGCCGTTTCGAGCGCGCCGAGGGCGACGAACTGGCGAGAGCTCTGGTGGCCGCTGACGCCGGCGACCAGCGAGAAGTCGAGGTCTACAATGCCGGCGCTGTGCCGCCCGTAGAGACCGGCCAGACCGGTCGTGCTGTCCACGGTATGGCCGCCCGCACCGATACTCACCCGGCCACGACCGACGCCCACCAGGGCGCCCATGGTCGTATCCCCGGCGAGCTCGGCATGGGTGCCGGCGACAAGGGCGCCATAGAGGCTGGAGATGTTGACCGGGTTCGAGTCGGTGCTGACCCCGCCGATGGCGGTGGTCCAGATACGCGGACCGGCCGGCGGCTCGACGATTGCCAGGTCGGCAGCGGTCTGCAGGGCCACGGGCATGTAGCCGAGCGGTTCGACCGGGTCGGTGCCTTCGGTGCCGACCGAATTGAGCACGGGGCCGAGGATATTGTTGACCTGGCCGGCCAGGCCGGTGGTTGCGAGCTGGGCCGGCTGGGTTACGCCGGCAGGCTCGATGACCGCGAGCAGGTCATTGGGCTGGTCGAAATGCACCAGCTTGTCGCCGGGCACGACGTTTTCCAGGTCATAGACACGGAGCAGCATATTGCCACTGAAGCCGGAAACCTCGACCGTGTCATCGCCGCCGCCGAAGCCGATGTCGCCGAAGATCTGCGAGCCGGTTTCGAGGCGGAGCAGGTCGTCGCCATTGTCGAACCAGACGGCGCCACCATCGGTGCCGCGCAGCGTGCCGGAATTGACCAGCGTGTTGGGGCCGGTGGTGTTGAGGATGTAGACGACGGCCGCCGGACCTTCGATCGTGCCGGTATTGGTGAAGGTTCCGCCGGGCTCATCGATGCGGACGCCGATTTCGCCATTGGCGGCGCGAGAAATGATCGTGCCGGAATTGATGGCGGTGTCAAAGCCGGCACTGAAGCTCACGCCGTTCTGGAAGCTGTCGATCGTGCCCGAATTGGTGAAGCTGGTGACGGTGTCCTGGAACTCCACCCCGCGTCCCTGCTCGCTGGTGATGGTGCCGCTATTGGTGAAGGTGCCGACAGCGCCCTTGAGGCCGACAGCATGATCCTGCACGGCGGCAATCGTCCCCGAATTGGTGAAGGTGCCGACAGCGCCTTCGGACCGCACGGCCTGCCACATGCTGGCGGTAATGGTGCCCGAATTGGTGAAGGTGCCAAAGCCGCCATTGCCGGTGACGCCATTGCCAACGCCCGAAATCGTGCCGCTATTGGTGAAGCTGCCGACGCTGAAGGCGCCATTGCCATTGTCGAAGAAGCCCACGCCCGCGCCATCGTTCGAGGCAGGGTCGGCCTTGATCGTGCCGTGGTTTTCGAAGGCGACGACCTGGCCGCCATTCACCAGATCGGTATTGAAGCCGATGCCGTTGCCGCCATTGCCATTGTGGTTGACGTTCTGGATGAGGCCGCCTTCGGCATTGACGAAGTGACCCACGCCCATGCCGAAGAAGATGGCATCCCAGTTGGCACCGGTAATGGTGCCCGAATTGGTGAAGGTTCCTACCAGGCTATCGAAGCCTGCGGCACTTTCGAGGTCGCTGACCAGCGTGCCGGAATTGGTGAAGGTGCCGACAGCGCCATCGATCTTGACGGCGTTATTGCCGCTGCCGGTAATGGTGCCGGAATTGTCGAACGTGCCGACGCCATTGCCAGTGCCGAACAGGCCAACGCCCTGCCGGCCGGCGCCCCCGGTAATGGTGCCGGAATTGCTGAAGGTACCGATGGCGCCATTGTCGAGCTCGGCCTGGACACCGCGGCCGCTGCCGGTGCTGACGAGGGTGCCGGAATTGTCGAAGCTGGTCATACCGCCGTCGATGAAGATGGCGTGGCTCCCGGATTCCACGGTGCCGGAATTGGCAAAGCTGCCCACAGCACCACCGAAATAGACGCCTGGATTATTGGCACCGGTGATGGTGCCCGAATTGTCGAAGCTGTCCACGGTGCCGTTGACGCCGACACCGGCTCCATCGGTCGTGGTCATGGTGCCGGCATTGATGAAAGTGCCCAGATCGCCGCCTACGCCGAGCGCCGCATCGGTATCGGTGCTGACAGTGCCGTGATTCTCGAAGCGGCCCAGGCTGCCATTGATGCCGATAGCCCAGCCGCCCGTAGCCTGGATGGTGCCGGTTTCATTGTTGAGGATGAAGGAGACACCGCCGGTATTGGGGCCTGGATAGTCCACGGCCTGACCGGCGGCATTGGCGATCGCGCCACTATTGGTCAATGAGTCGCCATCTGCCAGTACGATGCCGTTGGGCAGGCTGTCCCCCTCCGCCACGACATGGTCGACCGCTGCCGCATTGCTGGCGGCGAAGACGCCGGCCAGCAGCAAAGCTGCAGGTGACACTGTGGTGAGCATGGTTCCGAAGCCCGATCGGTCGATGCGTTTCATATGGTTGTGTTCCCTTGCCCCATAGACGGCCGCCCTCAGGCCCGCCTTTCCCAAAGTAGAGGCAGTATGGGTGTTGTCGTTTTTTGCCGACATGACCCATTTTGACTATGAATCGACAGTTACTACCGGTGATTTTGGCGATTGCTGCAAATCTGCAACAGATGATCTATCTGCTCAGACGCAAAATAGTCCATTTGCGCTATGCGCTCAGCAAGCAACCATGCAAGAATGGCATCGTTGCCGGGGAGGGGGTGCTTGGACGACAGTGAAGACGAGACGGATCGACTCATCGGACTAGTCTACGAAGCCGTTATCGACGCGGGTGCATGGCAACGGCTGGTCAATGCCATCGATCGTCATCTCGATGGCGTCTATGTGCAGATGCATGCGCATGATCAACTCGCCAAGAACAGCCTGGGCGGCGTCTACACACGCCACCCGGAAGAATTCATGCAGAGCTATTTCGACTATTATGGCCAGTTCAACCCGATCGCCTCGCGCATCGGGTCGGTGCCTGTGGGCCGGATCGTGCGGACCGAAGAGCTGGTCGACATGGATACGCTGGTCCGCAGCGAATATTACAACGAGTGGTTCCTGCCGCAGGAGGATAGCGCGATCGGCTGCGGCCTGACGCTGCTGCGCGACAGTAACCGCCTGCTGATCGCGGGCGTGCATCTGCGGGCCAAGGATGTGGAGAGCAAGATGGATGCCTCACAGGCCCTGCTCCATCGGCTCAAGCCGCATCTGGTGCGGGCCATGAACATGCGCCGTGCCATGGCTGGCATCCATGGCAGCGGCGAGGCGCTCCGGGCATCGCTCGACGAGGTGGCCGATGCGGTGTTTCATCTCGATGCGCGCGGCCGGGTGGCCTGGGCGAACCGGTCCGCGGAAGCCTTGTGCCAGCGCGTGACGCGGCTCCGGATCGACGCCATGCAGAAGCTGCGGACCGGTGATAGCGCGCTCGATACGCACATAGCCGAACTCTGCCAGCGTCGCTTCATGCAGGTGTTGCCCATCGTCATCGACTGCCGGGCCGAAGTCGGCGCCCTGCTGGTGGGCCATGCCATGGCGGCGCCCGATCTCAGCACGCAATGGGATGGACTCGAACGCGAGGTTGCCACGGTCGTGACCCTGCACCTGCCGGCATGGGACCGCGACTGGCAGCGAGTGGTGGAGCATTTCGGGCTGACCGCGGCCGAGGCGGCGCTGGCCGATGCGCTGGTGCATGGCGCGACGCTGGAGCAGTGCGCGGCGCAGCGTGGCACGTCGGTGCATACCGTGCGCGGGCAGTTGCGGGCGCTGCTGGCCAAGACCGGCACCAACCGGCAATTGGAAGTCGTGGGCCTGCTGGCACCCTTTGCGACTGCGGGCAGGGCCTAGATCATTTCAGCGTTCCTGAAACGCCGAAGTGATCTTTGCTGCCGCTTCAGGCCGCGTCGTTGATCAGCTCGTCGGCCAGGCCATATTCGTGCAGCTTGCGATAGAGCGTGGAGCGGCCGATCTTGAGGGCCCGGGCAACGCGCGACATGCGGCCGCCATGATGAGCGATGGCGAAGACGATGGCGGCGCGCTCGATTTCGGCCAGTGCAGCGACTTCGCCCGAGGGATCAAGGAAGCGGTCGGGCGCGGCCGGCGTTTCGACCATGGCGCGCTGGCGGGCCGGCGCGGTATCGATATGCACGGGCGCCGATGGCACCGGCACCTGCTCGATGGCCTTGATGGCGCTGTCGCGGCCGGCGGACTGGGCGACGATCTGCGGGAAATCGACGGATTCGAGGAAGGCGCCATCGGTGAGGACAATAGCGCGATAGACGGCGTTTTCGAGCTGGCGGACATTGCCCGGCCAGTCGTAGGCCATGAGCAGGTCGAGCGCGGTGGGCGAAATGCCGAGCACACGCTTGCCGGCCTCGGCCGAGAAACGGGCGATGAACATGGCGACCAGTTCAGGCACGTCTTCCATGCGCTCGCGCAAGGGCGGCACATAGATGGGGAAGACGTTCAGGCGATAGTAGAGGTCTTCGCGGAACTCGCCCGATTTGGCGAGGTTGAGCAGGCGGCGATTGGTGGCCGAGATGACGCGGACGTTGACGCGCTCCGGCTTGCTCGACCCGACCGGCTCGATCTCGCCTTCCTGCAGCACGCGGAGGAGCTTGACCTGGGTATCGAGCGGCAGTTCGCCGACTTCGTCGAGGAAGAGCGTGCCGTTATGGGCCTCGGCGAATTTGCCGGGCTGGTCGGCGACGGCGCCGGTAAAGGCGCCCTTCTTGTGGCCGAAGAGCACGGACTCGACGAGGTTGGGCGGGATGGCGCCGCAATTGACCGTGACGAAGGGCTTGCCGGCGCGGTCGCCCGAACCCTGTATGATGCGGGCGACGAGTTCCTTGCCGACGCCGGTCTCGCCTTCGATCAGCACCGGAATGGTGGATTTGCCGGCCTTGGCGCAGAGGGTCAGCACGCGGGCCATGGCGGGTGCCTTGGCGATCATGTCGGCGCTGGTGAAGGTGCCGGTGCGGCGGGCGCGTTCGGAGCGGATGGCGGCTTCGAGCGCATCGAGCTTCATGGCATTGCGCAGCGAGATGACGAGACGTTCGGGGGCAACCGGCTTGACGAAATAGTCGGCCGCGCCATTGCGCATGGCCGAGATGACGGTCTCGAGCGAGGCATTGGCCGTCTGGATGATGACGGGCGTGGTCAGCCCTTCGCGGCGCATGGCATCCATCACGCCCATGCCATCCAGATCGGGCATGACCAGGTCAAGGATCATGGCGCCGATATTGCGGTCCTCGCGCAGGATGGTCAGCGCCTGCTCACCGCCGGTAGCAGTCAGCGGCTTGAAGCCGGCGCGGTTGGCGACCTCGGCTGTCAGGCGCAACTGAACCGGATCATCATCCACCACGAGAACACGCGTCATGCCAACTCCGGTCTTTTTGTTCCGGCATCGAATCGTGTGCCGTTTTGGGAGAAGCATGCGCGGGGGATGTTAAGGGGGAATTAATCATAGGGAATTTGCGGCTGGGGTGTCCGCGCGGGCAACCGGGAGGGGGCAGCCGGCGTTGCCATGGGCAAGGAGGACGACGCCATGAACGAAAGTCGCGGCTATACCGGTCTCGAATTCATCGAAGGCTTCGCGCTGCTGGCCGGTGCGATCTGGATCATCGGCGCGCTGCTGGGCGGCGCCATGGTGATGCTCGGCGCGGAGCGGGCCGGGCCTGCCGTGCCGGCCGCCAACCAGACGCCGGTGGCGGAGTCGACGCAGACCCAGTAGCGGCGGCTCGATTTCGACGGCGGCTGCCCTTCACAGCGGAGCCCCCTCTGGCTAAGGTCCGGCGCACTTGACCAGCCGGAGACTCGCCGATGACCGCCACTGCCCCCAAAGGCCACAACCAGTTCGGCAACCTGCCGGTCTGGGACCTCGACGATCTCTATCCCGGCAAGGACAGTCCCGAATTCAAGGCGGGCCTGGAAGAGGCCAAGGTGCTCGCGGCCAAGTTCGAGGCCGACTACAAGGGCAAGCTGGTCGAGCTGACCAAGGCCGGCCGGCTGATCGAAGCGATCAAGGACAGCGAGAAGCTCGGCGATCTCAGCGGCCGCATCGGCTCGTTCGCCTTCCTGCAATATGCGCAGAAGTCGACCGATCCCGATCGCGCCAAGTTCATGGGCGACACCAATGAGGCGCTGACCAACCTTTCTACCAAAGTGCTGTTCTTCGAGCTGGAGCTGAACCGGATCGAAGATGCGGACCTGGAGGCCGCGTTCGCCAAGGATGCCGAGCTGGCGCGCTATCGCACCTGGTTTGCCGAATTGCGCAAGGCCAAGCCCTACCAGCTCGACGACAAGCTGGAGGAGCTGTTCCATGACAAGTCGGTGACGGCCTTTTCGGCCTGGAACCGGCTGTTCGACGAGACGCTGTCGAGCCTCGAATTCGAGGTGGATGGCGAGGTGCTGAACATGGAATCGACGCTGCATCTGCTGAGCGAAAAGGACGAGAAGAAGCGCGAAAGCGCCTTCAAGGCCCTGGGCAAGACATTGGCGGAAAATGCCCGGCTCTTCACCCACATCACCAATGTGCTGGCCAAGGACAAGGAAATCTCCGACCGCTGGCGCGGCTATGAGGATATTGCCGACAGCAGGCACATGGCCAATTCGGTGGAGCGCGAAGTGGTCGATGCGCTGCAGAAGGCAGTGCAGGAGGCCTATCCGCGGCTCAGCCACCGCTATTATGCGATGAAGGCCAAGTGGTTCGGCAAGGACAAGCTCAATGCCTGGGACCGCAATGCGCCCCTGCCGACCAGCGACGAACGCACCTGGGACTGGGACAGCGCGGTGGCCACCGTGATGGAAGCCTATGGCAAGTTCTCGCCGCGGCTGGCGGAAGTGGCCTCGCCCTTCTTCAATTCGGGCTGGATCGATGCGCCGACCGGGGAGGGCAAGCTATCGGGCGCCTTTGCCCATCCCACCGTGCCAAGCGCGCATCCCTATCTGATGCTCAACTATCTCGGCCGGTCGCGCGATATCATGACGCTGGCGCATGAGCTGGGTCATGGCGTGCATCAACGGCTGGCGGCGGAGCAGGGGCCGATCCTGGCCAATACGCCGCTGACCCTGGCCGAGACGGCGAGCGTGTTCGGGGAGATGCTGACCTTCCGGCATCTGCTCAACAACACCACCGACCCCAAGCAGCGCTTCGCCCTGCTGTCGAGCAAGGTGGAAGACATGCTCAATACGGTCGTGCGGCAGATCGCCTTCTATACGTTCGAGCGGCGGGTGCATACGGCGCGGCGGCAGGGGGAACTGCGGACCGAGGAAATCAACCAGATCTGGCTCGATGTACAGAAGGAATCGCTGGGCGATGCCATCATCGCCAATGAGGGCTATGACATCTTCTGGGCCTATATTCCCCACTTCATCCACTCGCCCTTCTATGTCTATGCCTATGCCTTCGGCGACTGCCTTG
>CBIGSA010000016.1:0-21641 GCA_966192215.1 uncultured Devosia sp.
CGACACGATTACCGTCGATGGCGGCACGGTCACCATCGTCTCCTCGCCCGACGCGGCGCTCGAGCCGATGACCTTCGACACCGAAGTCACCTTCACCGGCGTCGTCGAGAATGCCGATGGCAGCTACACGGCCGAATCGGTCACCATTCCCGATATCGACACCGACTTTGCCGAAGAGCCGGCCGGTCACCTGACCCTGAGCGATATCCGCGTCGATGGCTTCTACCTGCCGGCGGGCAATCCGGTACCCTCCATCGGCCTGCTGCAACTGTTCCAGTCCTTCAGCACCGGCCCGCTCTCGGTGACGCGCGACGGCGAAGAAATCTTCTCCTTCGAGACCATGGCTTCGCAGTCGACCTTCAATCCGTCCTTTGCCACGACCGAGCTGGCGGATCTCTCCTCGACCTTCCAGATCAGCGGCATGTCTGCCGATCTCACCTCGGTCGCCGAGGAAGATCCCGGCGCTGGCGCCACCATCGAAGCGCTGGGCCTCACCAATGTTACCGGCGAAATCTACATGGAGATGAACTGGGCCATGGCTGACGGCCATCTGGACGTCACCGCCTTCACCCTCGATTTCGACGATGTCGGCGCGCTCGACCTCACTTTCGAGGTCACCGGCTTCACACCCAGCGTGCTCGACCAGATCTATGCCATGCAGGCCTCGATGGGCGATGGTGGCGAGCTCACCGAGGAGCAGGCGCAGGCCCAGATGATGCAGGGCATGGCGCTGATGCAGGGCGTCAACATCGTCTCCGCCGCGATCCGCTATGACGATGCCTCGCTCGCCGGCAAGCTGCTCGATTTCTTCGCCGCCCAGTCCGGCGCCGATCGTGCCACCTTCGTCGAAGGGCTCAAGGCCATGCTGCCGGCCATGCTGGCCGAAACGGGCATTCCCGCGCTCAACGATCTCGTCGTGCCGCCGGTCTCGGCCTTCCTCGACGATCCGCAGAGCCTGGAAGTCAGCGTCAATCCGCCCTCGCCCACCTCGCTGCTGGTGCTGATGGCCGCCGCCGCCAACCCGGCCGGCCTGATCACCGCGCTGGGCTTGGCCGTCGAAGCCAACCAGCCGGCCGACTAGATCCAATTGGGGAGCGGCAGCCTTGCCGCTCCCCAATGATTTATCCCCATTTTCACACTTGGGGTCTATAATAGGACGACCATGAACGACATGACGTCCCTTCCTCCGCGCAGCCTCAGCCATATCACCGACTGGGTGTTCGACCTCGACAACACCCTCTATCCACGCGAATGCAATCTCTTCGCGCAGATCGACAGCCGCATCACCCAATATGTGATGGACGTGACACGGCTCGATTTCGAAGCCGCCCGCGCCCTGCAGAAAAGCTATTACCGGGACTTCGGCACCACGCTCAACGGCCTCATGCTCAAGCATGAGATCGATCCCGACCACTTCCTCAACACGGTCCATGCCATCGACTATTCGCCCGTCGATGCCCATCCCGACCTGGTCGATGCGATCCGCGCCCTGCCCGGCCGCAAGTTCATCCTCACCAATGGCGACACCGGCCATGCCCGCTCGGTACTGTCGAGGCTGGGCGGGGCCGACATTTTCGAGCATGTCCACGACATCCGCGCCATGACCTTCGTGCCCAAGCCGCACCGGTCGGCCTATGACGGGTTCCTGGCGCTCCATGGCATCGATCCCGCCACGGCC
The DNA here is from genome assembly GCA_966192215.1 of uncultured Devosia sp. Taxonomy (GTDB): domain Bacteria; phylum Pseudomonadota; class Alphaproteobacteria; order Rhizobiales; family Devosiaceae; genus Devosia. The sequence goes on from CBIGSA010000016.1 coordinate 1,679, forward strand.
GTCATGTTCGACGACCTGGAAAAGAACCTCGTCGTTCCCCATGAAATGGGCATGGCGACGGTGCAGGTGGTGGCCGGTGCCGACTACGTGCATGAGCAGGTCGAGGCATGGGAGCTGGGCCGCAGCAGTGGCCCCCATGTCCATCACATCACCGACGATCTGGCGCGTTTCCTGCGCGACATGCCCTGACTACATATTGTTCAGGTGCAGGATATTGCCATCGGGGTCCTTCAGCCACACGGCCTTGAAGTCGCCGCTGGAATGGACCCCGTCCCTATAGTCCATGCCCATGTCGGGATAGTGCTCGAACGTTATCCCCTTGGCCGCCAGGTCGGCGACAATGGCATCGAGCTGGTCGCCGACACCCCAGACAACGGCATTGGCCTTGTTGGTCCCGGCAAAGTCGGAGACATAGACATGCAGCGTGGTTTTCCCGGTCTTGAACGACAGAACACTGGCATTATCCTGGCTGAGATCGAGCCCGAGCTTGTCGTGATAGAAGTCCCTGGCCCGGGCCAGGTCGCTGACCGCCAGGATGGCTGATGAATCGATGTCCTTGAGCATGGTCATGTCCTCGCTATGTGCATCGGTTTCAAACGCGATCTTTCGCGCCATGGTTCAATGACGTTCCGGCCGCCGCTTTACAGACAGGGCCCCAGGCAGTATTAGCGTTATTCCATCGGCAATTGCCGATATATCAGGCGGCCCGGAGCCGCGAAGCATCAGGGATCATGTCATGGAATATCGTCGCTTGGGCAAATCCGGCCTCAAGGTCAGCGAGCTTTCGCTTGGAAGCTGGGTCACCTTCTCCAAGCAGGTGGACGAAAAGGAGGCCCTTGCGCTTATGGGCCTGGCCTATGACCAGGGCGTCAACTTCTTCGACAATGCCGAGGGCTACGAGGCCGGCGAATCGGAAACGCTGATGGGTGCTGCGCTCAAGAAGCTCAACTGGAGCCGCGATTCCTATGCGGTTTCCTCCAAGGTCTTCTGGGGCGGCACCAAGCCGACGCAGAAGGGCCTTTCCCGCAAGCATGTGACCGAAGCCGCCCATGCCGCGCTCAAGCGCCTGCAGGTCGATTATCTCGACCTCTATTTCTGCCACCGCCCCGATATCGATACCCCGATCGAGGAAACCGTCTGGGCGATGCACAATCTCATCACCCAGGGCAAGGTGCTCTATTGGGGCACTTCGGAATGGAATGCCCAACAGCTCACCGAGGCCTGGGCCTTTGCCCGCGCCAACAATCTCATCGGCCCGCAGATGGAGCAGCCGCAATACAACCTGTTCGTGCGCGAAAAGGTCGAACACGACTATCTGCCGCTCTATGACCTCATGGGCCTGGGCACCACGATCTGGTCGCCGCTCGCCTCGGGCGCGCTGACCGGCAAATACAATGACGGGATTCCCGCCGACAGCCGCATGAACCTGCCCGGCTATGAATGGCTCAAGAAGGAATGGACCAGCGAGGCCGGCAAGGCCAAGCTCGAAAAGATCGCCCAGTTGGCCAGGCTCGCCAAGGAAATAGGCCTGCCGGTGCATCACCTGGCTCTGCTCTGGTGCCTGCACAACCCGCATGTCTCGACCGTCATCCTTGGCGCCTCCAAGAAGGCCCAGCTCGAGGACAATCTCTCGGCGCTCAAGTCCAGGGACAAGCTGACCGCGGACGTCATCGAAAAGATCGAAGCCATCATGGGCAACAAGCCCAAGCCCTTCGACCGGTACTGATCGCTCCTTCCCTCTCCCCTTGCGGGAGAGGGAAAATCTATTCCCCACCCCATCGGCTCCGGCTATCATCCCGGCATGACCGACCTTCCCGGGCGCGTGCCGCCGCCCACGCCTGACAAGGCTCCCACATTCCGCGAGCGCATCGAGAATCTCCGCCATCTCGGCCGGCTCGTTGCGCAGATCTGGCGCACCAGCCGCCCGCTGACCGCGGCCAGTATCGGGCTGCGCCTCGTGGCCTCTCTGCAGCCCATTGCCATGCTCTATGTGGGCAAGCTCATCATCGACGAGGTGGTCCGCCTCACCAGCATAGCCCCACCCGGCCCCGGCTTTGCCGACTGGTGGAGCAATGGCGCTCTGACCGCCATCATCATCCTGCTCGCCATCGAACTGGCATTGGTCATCGGCTCGGACTTGCTGGCCCGCGCCACAGGTCTGGTGGATTCGGTGCTGTCGGAGCTGCATTCCAACACGGTCAGCGTCGAGCTGATGGCCCATGCCGCCCGGCTCGACCTCATGCATTTCGAATCGGCCGAATACCAGGACCGTCTGGAGCGGGCCCGCCGCCAGGCTGCTGGCCGCAATGCGCTGCTGAGCCAGATGTTCGGCCAGGCGCAGGACATGGTGACGGTCGTCACCCTCGGCGCAGGTCTCTTCGTCTATGCGCCCTGGCTCATCTTGCTGCTGCCGCTCAGCTTCGTGCCGGCCATCTGGGGCGAAACGCGATTCAATACGCTGGCCTATTTCATGAGTCGCTGGCGCACGCCCGAGCGGCGCGAGCTCGAATATATCCGCTATATCGGCGCCAGCGCCGAAACTGCCAAGGAACTCAAGCTCTTCGGGCTGGGCGATTTCCTCATAAGCCGCTTCAAGCAGCTCGCCCACACGATCTATCTCGAGAACCGCAATCTTTCGACGCAACGCGCCTTGTGGGGCGCCCTGTTCTCATCGATCTCGACGCTGACCTATTATGGTGCCTATGGCTTCATCGTCTGGCGCACGGTGACGGGCGATTTCACCATCGGCGACCTGGCCTTCCTCTCGGGCTCATTCCTCAGGCTCAATGGCCTGTTCCAGAAAATCCTGCTCGGCTTCACCCAGATTGCCGGGCAGTCCATGTATCTCGACGACCTGTTCAGTTTCTTCGAGATCGAACCGACCATCCTGTCCCCGGTCAATCCCAGGCCTTTCCCGCAGCCGATCAAGCACGGCATCACGTTCGAAAATGTGGGCTTCCGCTACCCCGATACCGATACCTGGGCCATCCGGCATCTCAGCTTCACCCTGCAGGCGGGCGAAACGCTGGCTCTGGTAGGCGAGAACGGCGCGGGCAAGACCACGATCGTCAAGCTCCTGACCCGGCTCTACGATCCCGACGAGGGCCGCATCACCATTGATGGCGTGGACCTCAAGGAGCTGTCAGTGGCCGATATCCACGCCCATATTGGCGTGATCTTCCAGGACTTCATCCGCTACAGCCTGACCGCGCGCGAAAATATCGGGGTGGGCCGGATCGAAGACCAGAACGACATGGCGCGCATCGAGGATGCCGCCGAGCGGAGCCTGGCCGATGCCGTCATCGCCAAGCTCCCGCAGGGCTATGACCAGCAGCTCGGGCGCCTGTTCAAGAAGGGCCGCGATCTCTCGGGCGGGGAATGGCAGAAGGTGGCCATCGCCCGCGCCTATATGCGCGACGCCGATCTCATCATCCTCGACGAACCCACAGCCGCACTCGATGCCAAGGCGGAAGCCGAAGTCTTCTCCCGCTTCAAGAGCCTGGCCGCCGGCAAGACCGCTGTCATCATCTCGCACCGCTTCTCGACGGTCCGCATGGCCGACCGGATACTGGTATTGGAGAACGGAACCATCCTGGAAGCGGGCTCGCACGCCGAATTGCTGGCTTTGCGGGGAAGATATGCCGAGCTGTTCGAGTTGCAGGCGGCGGGGTATCGGTGAGATCGGAGCACCCCCTCCCAACCTCCCCCTGATAGGGGAGGAGCCGTGCAGTGAGTGGGGCAATATCACGCCACATCCCCGATCTGTTCCTCCCCCTATCAGGGGGAGGTTAGGAGGGGGTACCCACAAAGACTCTACCCCACCTTCACCAGCACCCTGCCCTTCACCTCGCCCGCCAATATCTCCCGGGCCGCATCGGGCAAATCCTTCAGCCCGATTTCCCGCACCAGCCCGGCATAGGCGCCCAGGTCAAACGTCTTGGCGATCCGCTGCCAGGCCGCAACACGCGCCGCATAGGGCTGCATCACGCTGTCGATCCCGAACAGACTTATCCCCCGCAGGATGAACGGCAATACATTGGTCTCGAGCGCAATGCCTCCGGCATTGCCGATACTGGCGACCACGCCACCATATTTGACCTGCTTGAGCGCCTTGCCTAGGATTTTGCCGCCGACATTGTCGATCACCGCCGCCCAACGCGCCGATTCCAAGGGCTTATCGGGTTGGGCGAGAAATTCGTCGCGGTTCACCATATTGGCTGCGCCCAAAGCCTTGAGGGCCTCAGCATGCTGAGGTCGCCCGGAAAGGGCCGCGACCTGGTATCCGAGCTTTGCCAGCAGGGATGTCGCAATCGTACCGACGCCCCCAGCCGCACCGGTCACCAGCACTTCGCCCGCCTCAGGGGTCAGGCCCGCCGCTTCCAGCCGGTCGATGGCCAGCATGGCGGTCAGCCCCGCCGTACCGACGATCATCGCGTCGCGCGTGGTCAGGCCCTGCGGCAGCGGCACCAGCCAGTCGGCATTGACACGGGCCCGCTCGGCATAGCCACCCCAATGCGTCTCGCCCACGCGCCAACCGGTCAGCACCACCTTGTCTCCTGCCTTGTACCGGATATCGCCGCTCTCGCGCACCGTGCCGGCAAAGTCGATGCCGGCGACATGGGGATAGGTGCGCACCAGCCCGCCCCCGCCGGTGAGGCAGAGCCCGTCCTTGTAGTTGAGCCCGGCCCAATCGATATCGACCGTCACATTGCCCTCGGGCAGGCGCGCATCGTCCAATACCTGGACAGACGACGCCACCTTGCCTTCGTCATCCCTCTCGGTCAGCAATGCGCGGAAACCCATGGTCAACTCCTCCTCGTTTTCGTCAGCTTGGCACGACGGGGCCGATGGAGCCACCCTCTGGCGCCTCGCGCCGAAGCGCCTTACCTCTTGGTGCAGCAAGCCCATCGAGTCAGCCGCCTTGAGCACACCCAGCGACGCCCAGATAGCCGTGATTGCCGAAACCTATCGCCTCCTGGGCGATCCGACGCGGCTGCGCGTCCTGCTGGCCTGTCTGTCCGAACCGATTGCGGTGGGCGACATCGCCAAAGCGGTCAATGCTTCGCCCTCCCTGGTCAGCCATCACTTGCGCCTATTGCGCGCGGCGCGGCTGGTGCGTGGCACGCGGCGCAACCGGCAGGTCTTCTACGAGACGGCCGACGAGCATATCGCGCGCATGCTGGCGGACATGATCGAGCATGCAATGGAAGAGCACGGCGAGGACAGCGACACCTGACCGCACGCGGGCCATCGCTATTTGCCTTGATCTGAACATATGAACATGTATTCATATGACAGTGATTTCGAGGAGCGGCATTATGGCGGTTGGCAGCAAGGAACAAGGTCCGATGGCCCATGGGCATGACCATGCCGGCCACGAGCATGCCGATCCCGATCATGCCGAGCATGAGCATCATGACCATGCGGGGCACGAGCACAGCCACCAGGGGCACGATCATTCGGGTCATGACCACGAAGGCCACAGCCACGCCCCCGCGGTAAGCGCCGGCAATGAGCGTGTCGTGCTGATCGGCTTCCTGCTCACGGCCGGCTTCATGCTGGCCGAAGTCGTGGCCGGCCTGCTCTCCGGCTCGCTGGCGCTGATCGCCGATGCCGGCCACATGCTGACCGATGCGGCCGCCCTGCTACTGGCCTGGGCCGCCTTCCGCTTCGGCCGCCGCGCCTCGGACGGCAAGCGCACTTTCGGCTATATGCGGCTCGAAGTGGTGGCGGGGCTCATCAATGCCGTTACCCTCTTCGCGCTGGTCGCCTGGATCATCTACGAGGCGATCCAGCGCTTCATGACGCCGCATGAGGTGCTGGCTGGCCCCATGTTCATCGTCGCAGTGCTGGGTCTGGTGATCAATGTCACCGTATTCCTGGTGCTGTCACGCGGCGACAAGGAACACGTCAATATCCGCGGCGCCATGGTGCATGTGCTGGGCGACCTGCTTGGCTCGGTCGCCGCCATTGTCGCTGCCGTTACCATCTGGCTGACGGGCTGGATGCCGATCGATCCGATCCTCTCCGTATTTGTCAGCCTTTTGGTCCTGCGCAGCGCCTGGAAACTGTTCCGCGGCTCGCTGCATATCCTGATGGAAGGCACACCCGGCAATGTGGTGATCGAGGATCTGGGCAAGGCGCTGGTCGCCGAAGTGCCGGGCCTCGCTTCGGTCCGCCATGTCCATGTCTGGTCCATCACGTCAGGCAGGCCGGTGGCGACGCTGGAAATCGTGCTCAAGCCCGGCGCCAATGCCGGCGCGGTGACGCGCGGCGTCAAGCAGGCGCTCAGCACCGACTACGGCATCACCCATTCGACCATCGAGATCGTCTGGGACGCGCAGGCCCCAGCCTGCGCCCTCTCCCCCGATGGCGTGCCATAGATCGTGGCAGGGATTACCCCTTCACCGCCCCGCCCGTCAGCCCCGAAATGATGTAGCGCTGCGCCAGAAGGAAGAAGGCAATGGCCGGCATGATCGAGAGGGTCAGAAAGGCCAGGATGCGCGGCCAGTCCGAACCATATTGTCCCTGGAACTGCATGATGCCCAGCGGCCAGGTATATTTGGCCTCCGAATTGAGCACGATGAGCGGCAGCAGGAAGCTGTTCCAGCTCCCGACGAAATTGAAAATCCCGACTGTGGCGATGATGGGCAGACAAAGCGGCAGGGTGACGTACCAGTAAATCTTGAGGTAGCCGCAATTGTCCATGCGCGCTGCGTCGATCAGCTCCTTGGGCAGTTCCTTGAAGAAGTTGTGGAACAGCAGCACCGAGAAAGACACGCTGAAAGCCACCTGCACGGTGATGATGCCCCAATGGCTGTCGAGCATGCCCAGGTCGCGCATCTTGATGAAGAGCGGCAAAATGCCGGTGGCCGAAGGAAACAGCAGGCCCAGCATCAGGTAACCCAGGATGAATTTGCTGCCGAAGAACTTGATATGCGCCAGTGCAAAAGCGGTCATGGACGCCACCAGCGTCGACAGCAGCACGGTACCCCCGGCGATCAGGAACGAATTGCCCAGCGACGAGAAATAGCGCGGCCCGCCCAGGATTTCGACGAAGCGCACGGGGTCCCAACTGGCCGGTAGCCCAAAGGGATTGACCCGCAGCTCGCCGATCTCCTTAAACCCGCCAAGCGCGGTGGTATAGAAGGGCACGATGACGAACAGGGCCACCAGGATCAGTGTCGCCCACTGGACCGGAGAAATCACCGGACGGCGCTTGCGCGATGTTGCGGCCATCAGTTCTGCTCCACTCGGAAAAGGATGCGGCGATAGGCGAGCGCCACGACGACGCAGGCGATGAACAGCAGCACGCTGACGGCGCCACCAAAGCCCAGCTTCATGCGCAGGATGCCGAACTGGTAGAGGAAGGTCACCACTGTATGGCTCGAATGGGACGGGCCGCCATTGGATAGCGGGATGATCAGGTCGAACAGCTGCAGGGCCCCGGTAATGGCGAAAAAGACCGAGATGACGATGGCCGAGCGGATCATCGGAATCTTGATATGGCGCACGATCTGCCATTTCCGCACCCCGTCCAGCCGCGCCGCCTCGATAACCTCGCTGGGAATGGATTGCAGGCCGGCGATATAGATCATCATGTGGAAGCCGAAATATTTCCAGGTGATGACCAGCATGATGGCGGGAATGACCCAGAACTTGTCGCCCAGCACGAAGGGCATGTCGACACCGATGGCATCGCCCACGGCCGGCAACAGGCCATAATTCCCGTCATAGACGAATTTCCAGATCAGGCCGGCGGCGACTTCGGCCAGCATATAGGGCAGGAAGAACAGCACCCGCAGCACGTTGATGCTGACCGAGCGTTCGGCCAGGGCGATGGCGCACCACATGGCCAGCGGCAACTGGATCGCCAGGGACACGGCGACAACGATCAGGCTGTTGCGGATGGCGGTGCCGAAATTGCGGTGCGTCAGAACGTCCGCATAATTCTCGAAGCCGACAAAATCGGTGATCGGCCCATAGCCATTCCAGTCGAAGAAGGAAAAGGTCGCCGCGTCGATCATCGGCAGAACGACGAAGAGCGTGAACAGGATCAACGACGGCGGCAGGAAGATCAGGAGCGGCAGCAGGCTCTTGCGATCCATGTAGCGGCGCGGGCGGGCGGCGGCGATTGATGTGTCGGCCCCGGCGGCGAGAGTGGCCATGATACGATCCGTCCTCGATTTCAGGCCCGACAGGCGGCGCAAGGTCGCCTGCCGGGTTGGAAGGACCGGGAGCCGAGGGAGTGACGGCTCTCCGGCAGCAAGGGGCGACTAGAGCGAGTCGTCCACGGCTTCCTTGATCATCTCGGCGGCTTCCTCGGCGCTGATCGAGCTACCGGCAAGTTCGGCCGAGATGTCGTTGACGACGCCACCCACATTGGGGCCCAGGGCCTGATCGAAGAACAAAGCATGCCAATGGGCATTGCCGATATTCTGGGCGATCTGCACCTTGAAGGGGTTGGTCATGCCATCCGCGGCGCCCTTGGCGATGGGGATGTAATAGGCATCGGCGGCATATTTGGCCTGGTTCTCCTTGTTGTTGAAGAACTCGATCCACTTCACCGCTGCGTCCGAGGCGTTCTTGCTGAACAGCACGCCGCCTAGGCCACCCAGGGTGTCGGTCGGATCGCCCTTGCCACCTTCGATGGTCGGGAAGGGCAGGATGCCCAGCTGGTCGTCGGGAATGCCCTGCTTGTTGGCAGAGTTATCCTTCATCGCACCATAGTCCCAGTCGCCCATCAGGTGCATCGCGGCCTTGCCATCGCCAAACAGGCCCGAGGCATCGCCATAGCTGGCAGCGAGGAAACCCTCCTGCCAGGGCTCGAGTTCGGACAATTGGAGGAAATACTCGCCGGCCTTGACGAAGTCCTCACCGGCAAAACCATCGCCCTCGCCGCGGGCCGCAGCCTGGAAACCCTCCATGCCGGCGAGGCGGACAACGAGCTTGGACCACCAGAAGTGGGCCGGCCACTTGTCCTTGGCGCCAATGGCGATCGGGGTGATGCCGGCATCCTTGAAGGCCTGGACGCCGGCCAGGAAACCGTCCCAGGTTTCCATGCTGGCGGGATCGACACCGGCCTGCTCGAACAGGGCCTTGTTGTACCAGAGCACGACTTCGGACACGTCGCGGGCAACGCCATAGAGATGGCCGTCGGGCGCGGTAAAGGCCGAGATGCCGGCCGTACCGACATTCGCCTTGGCCTCGTCGCTCAGCACGTCTTCGATCGGGCGCAACACGCCGGCGGCCGCCTGTTCATAGAAAACGCCGCCGCCCCAGGAGTGGAACACGTCGGGGGCATCGGCTGACTGCAGCAGCGTGGTCAGCTTGGCCTTGAATGCCTCGTTCTCCAGGAAGGGCAGTTCGACCTTGATGTCGGGGTTTTGCGCCATGAAGTCGGCGGCGATGCTGTTCATCAACTCCACTTCGGCCGGAATCGATGTGATGTGCAGGTGTTTCACGACGGTTTGTGCCTGAACAGGCGCCATCAGCGCCAGTCCAAGCATCGCGGCGAGCGCGATTCTTTTCATTGTTCTCTCCTCCTCAATGCGGCCCGAAACCGGTCTCGGCATCCTCCTCGGCCGCAGCAGCGAGCCAGCCTCCCTGGAACTCACCGCTTGCTACTTTTTTAACATTCCTTATTAAAGACGCAAGGAGGAACGTACCTCATAGTCGGCCAATGATGGCGCGAGGGAATGGACGGAACCTGTCAACATATTGATATTGATACACAATTTACGGACACAAGCTGAAAACCCATTGGGCTACGACCGCTTTGCATCGGCAAACTTGATACGGATAGCGATTGAAATCCATTTCCACTAGGCGCCATACTGGTGGGCACTACACAGAACAAAACCTGCAAGCACAAAGCAGCAGGCACGAGGAGGACAATGATGGCTGAGCTGCAACTGCGCGGGATCAACAAGAGCTTTGGCGCCGTACAGGTGATCCACGATATCGACCTCGACATTGCCGATGGCGAATTCGTGGTCTTTGTCGGTCCGTCCGGTTGCGGCAAGTCCACCCTGCTGCGCACCATTTCCGGTCTGGAGGAACCCAGTGCCGGCCAGGTGCTGATCGGGGGCGAGGATGTCACCGATTTCGATCCGGCCGAACGCGGTGTCGCCATGGTGTTCCAGAGCTACGCGCTCTATCCGCATATGACGGTCGAGCAAAATCTGGGCTTTGGCCTGCGCATGGGCGGCATGCCTCGCGACCAGGTCGCTGTCCGCGTGGCGGAAGCCGCCCGCATTCTCGAACTCGATGAGCTGCTGGACCGCAAGCCGCGCCAGCTCTCCGGCGGCCAGCGCCAGCGCGTCGCCATTGGCCGCGCCATCGTGCGCCAGCCCAAGGCATTCCTCTTCGACGAGCCGCTCTCCAATCTCGATGCCGAATTGCGCGTGCAGATGCGCATCGAAATTGCCAAGCTGCACCAGGAGCTCGGCGCCACCATGGTCTATGTGACGCATGACCAGGTCGAGGCCATGACCTTGGCCGACAAGATCGTGGTGCTGCGCGCCGGGCGCATCGAGCAGCAGGGCAGTCCGATCGAGCTCTATGACAATCCGGACAACCTCTTCGTGGCCGGCTTCATCGGGTCGCCACGCATGAATTTCCTCGCGGCCACGGTCACCGCCGTGGATGGCCAGACCGCCACCCTGCAGCCGGTGGATTTCGACGGTGACCCTGTCGCGGTGCGCCTGCGCGGCACCAGTGCCAAAGTGGGCGACAGCGTTACGCTGGGCATCCGCCCCGAGCATTTCCTCGACAATGGCGGGACCATGCTGACCGCCACCGCGCAGGTGGTCGAGCAATTGGGCGGCGTGTCCTATGTCTATGCCACCGGCCGCAACGGCGCCAAGATCACCATCCAGCAGAAGGGCCATTCGACCATTCCGGCGGGCGCCCAGGTCAATATCGGCCTCGATCCGGCAGCGTGCTTGGCCTTCGACGCGGCGGGATTGCGGCTCTAGCTCTTGTCGAGCATCAGCTTGATGTAGATCCCGCCCACCACCGAGCGCGCCCAGAAACCGTGGCCGCCGGGCTGTTTGCCGGTATCGGTCTCGAACCAATCCGAGAGCGGCACGCGCTGGGGTGCGTCATCGAGCCAGCCGGCCAAGGGCGCCAGCATGGCGTCGAAATCATCCTGCTTGCCGGTGAGGCAGGCCGACCAGACCAGCCAGTCGAGCTTGGTATAGGCCTTGCGGCTGTCGAGCGGCAGGCCGTAGCGATTGAGCCGGGTGCGATAATGCGCCAGCTCCTTTTCGGCAATGCGCGTATCGAACAGGTTGAGGCCCAATATGCGGTCCCAGACCAGGTTGTATTTCTGGCTCCAGGTGCCGGGCTGATCGAAGGCCAGCCGATAGCTGGTGCCATCGTCGGCCATCTCGGCCCAGCGCGTCGCCCAGTCGCGGGCGATCGCCAGGTAACGTTCGGCTTCCGCCGCCTCGCCGAGTCTCTGGCAGAGCTGCCCGAAAGCTCCGATGCCCAAAATCGCCTTGATGGCGAGATTGGCATTATGCGGCATGTGGCCGGCGAAATCGTCGGTGCAGAGCTGGTTTTCCGGGTCGAGCCCGCTTTTCACCAAATAGTCTGCCCAACTCGTCAGCTCAGCCCAGAATTCCTCCGCCAGGGCCGTGCTGCCGGTCTTCTGCGTCAGCGCTCCAGCCAGGATCAGCATATTGCCGCTTTCTTCGACCGGCATCTGGTGATGCTCGGTGCGGTCACCGCCGCCATAGTTCTGGCCATTGGCCCAGGGGTAGTGCCCCACATCATGGGGCGCATAGGGGAAGGGCCAGCGGCCCGATTTGGCATAAGCCAATACCGGGCGCATCTGCGCCTCGAGCAAAGCCGGGTTGAAATGGAGGAAAAAGGGCGCGCCGGGATAGGTCAGGTCCACGGTACCCATGGAGCCGTTGGAGCTACCCTCCTTAGAGAAATGCAGCAGGTCGCCGCCGAAATCCTCGGCCATGATATGGGCGCCCAGGCATTGCCGGAAGGCAAGGATGCCGAGCCGGGCGTAGATTTCGCCACCCGAGGCTTCGAGATCGGCGATCAGCCCGGCATCGAAGGTTTCCACCCGCTTGAGTACATCGTCGCGCTCGGCCCAGGCCGTCTCGATCAGGCCGATGGCCGATTGACCCTTGCGGCTCCAATAAGGACGCAGGCGTCGGTCGAAATAGGTCAGCGCCCAGACCTGGTCATAGGCCACGACGAGACTCCAGCTCCGCGTGGCACTGCCGACAGTGCCGAGGTCCCGGACAAAAGCGATAACCTTGTGCGTGCTGCCCGCCGGCATGCGCAGGGGCCTCGCATCGCGCACGTCGTCGCGGTCAGGAATCGTACCGGAATTGGTGAAGCCTTCCCGCAGGGCCAGTGCGTCGCCGAAGGCGCCGTTGACCGGCACGCCCGGTTCGGACGAGGCGAAGAGGTAGCCCCATTCGACCTGCACTTCGTCGCCCGAGCGCTTGAGCGGGCGCTGCTCGGCGGCGCCTACGAACAGCGCCTCCACTAGGCCGGCACGGTGGCGGCCCCAGGCCAGCTCAGTCTCGGCTTCACCCACAGCCCAGTTGGCGCCCAAGTCGAAATAGAGCGAGACGGCATGCTCCCTGCCGTCGGCAGCCCGCACGGCCATATCGACATAGCTCACCGGGCGACCGAGCAGTTCGAGATCGCCGGGCAGGAGCGGGCTGGTGAAGCTCAGTGTCAGTTCGACGCCGCCGGCAGTGAAGCGGTAGGTGGAGCGCAAGGGCGTCACTTCGCGCGACACCTGCTCCATTTCCGGCACCGGCTCGGCCATGGAGGTGGTGCGACCCAGGAAGCGCCATGCCTTGCCATCGATGTGGACAAGCCCGCTCATTTCCTGCCGTTTGCCTGTCCAATGCCCGGGCCATGTCTCGGTCAGCCTGTCCGACCACGACCACACGCTCATGAAGGGGTCATGCAGCACCAGCGGCGTCACCGGGGCGCGGGCGGTGGTGGCTTTGCTCATCGATTTTTGTCTCCTCGGCGGCGCGACTCGGTGCCCATGCTACCGGTGGATCGGCTCCTTGCGATGCCAATTGTCGAGCTTGCGCGCACTCGAATGCGGCCGCATGGCCCATTCGATGCCATTGCCGATCACATGCTGCACCATGGGGTGGTGGTAGATCGGGAACGTCTCGTGGCCGGGTGAGAAATAGAAGATGCGCCCCAGGCCGCGATAGAAGGTCAGGCCCGAACGGAACACTTCGCCGCCCTTGTACCAGCTCATGAAGATGATTTCGTCGGCGGCCGGGATGTCAAAGGGCTCGCCATACATTTCCGATTGCGGGATTTCGAAGAAGGGCGGCACGCCTTCGGCAATGGGGTGGTTCGGATTGGTGACCCAGACCCGCTCCAGGTCGCCCTCCGGCAGTTCGCGCCAGGCGAGGTTGCAATTGGTGCCCATCATGCGGCGGAACATCTTGGAATGGTGCCCCGAATGCAGCACGACCAGCCCCATGCCGGCCAATATGCGCTGCTGCACCCGATCGATATATTCGTCCCTGACCTCGTCATGGGCGACGTGACCCCACCATGTCAGCACGTCGGTGCGATCCAGCAGTTCCTGCGTCAACCCCTGTTCGGGATCGTCGATCGAGCGGCGCTCGATGCTGAAATCGCGGCCCTTGAGGCCGGCCGCGATCGCGCCATCCATACCATCGGGATAAATCTTGGCCACCGGTGCATCGCGCTTTTCGTGGCGGCCTTCATTCCAGATGGTCACGCGGATGCTCACGTCTGTCTCCCTCATTCGGCGCCGTTCAGCGTCCTTGACGAGCAATAATGTACACGTCTACATTTTGTAGGCAAGTGGCTACCGACAGGCTTTTAGAACCAACAAAAACCCTGTGGCTGCGTATTCATTGGAGGAAATCATGGTGCTGCGCCTGGGTGTGATCGGGGCCGGCCTCAAGGCGGCGGATTATGCGCGCGGCTGGGCGGCGATGGACGATGTCGATATCGTCGCCACCGCCGAAGTCAGCGCGGTGTCGCGCCAGCGCTTTGCCGATACATGCGAAGCGGCCGGCGCGCCGCGCCCCGCCGAGTATGACAATGCGGATGCCATGCTCGCAGCCATGCAGGGGCAGATGGACGCCGTCTATGTCTCCACGCCGCATGTGTTCCACGGCGCCAACGCGCTGGCCGTGATCGAAGCGGGTTATGACCTGCTGCTGGAAAAGCCGATGGTCACTACGGCCGAGGAAGCCCTGGCCCTGGTCGAAGCCGAAAAGCGCACCGGGCGGACCGTGGTCATCGCCTTCCAAGGTGGCCTTTCCCCACTCGTCCATGACACGCGCGACCGGGCGCGGCGCGGCGAGTTCGGCGAATTGGTCAGCGTCAATGCCTCCATCTGGGAGGGCTGGAAGACTAATTATGCCGGCCAGTGGAAGCAGAACCCCGCCATTTCGGGCGGCGGCTTCATGTTCGATACCGGCGCCCACATGATGAACACGGTCTGCGTACTGGCCGATGCCGAATTCGCCCGGCTCTCCGCCTATGCCAATAACCGGGGCATTGCTGTGGACCTCGCGACCGCCGTCGCCGCCCGGCTGACCAATGGCGCTTTGGTGACCTTCAACGCCGCCGGCGAGGGCCCGCCGGGTTGCGCCTCGGCCATCACCTTCTTCTACAGCAAGGCCATCGTGCGCATCGATGCCTGGGGCAAGTGGCGCGAAGTGACCATTGATGGCGTAGCCGAGCCGCGCGCGGAAGGCGAAACCCGCGACACGCCGATGCATACCTTCCAGGCGGTGCGCGACGGGCGGCTTGCCAACCCGTCCACCGTCGCCAACGGGTTGCGTTTTGCCCGGCTATGGGACGCGATCAAGCTCTCGGCCTCTCGCGATGGCGAAGCGGTTACGCTAGAGGTGGCAGCGCCCCAATAGCGGGGGACGGAGGACGAATGCGGCGCAAGGGCATAACATCGGTCGAGCTGGCCAGGTTGGCCGGCGTGTCCTCCGCCACCATATCGCGCGCCTTCGCCGCCGGCTCCAGCATGAAGCCGGCCACCCGCGCGCGCATCCTGGCTTTGGCCGACGAGCATGGCTTTCGTCCCAATGCCATGGCCCGCGTGCTCAACAACAATCAGTCGCGGCTGGTGGCCCTCGTGGTCAATACTGTCGCCAATCCGGCGGAAGCCGAGGGGCTCGACCAGCTTATTCGCCGTCTGCAGGAACAGGAGCGCCTGCCGCTGGTGCTGCGCTGCGCCGACCACGAGGATCGCAGCCAGTTGATGCGCATCGCCTCGACCTATCAGGTCGATCATGTCGTGCTCTATTCCGACGCGGTTTCCATCGAGGATGCCACGCGCATCTTCCATTCGGCTGTGCCCGTCATCGCCTCATCCGAGCCGCTGGATGGCCGCGATATCGCCGATGTGCGGCTCGATGCCAGCGGGGCTACGGCGGAGATCGTCGATCACCTCGTGGGGCAGGGCCGGCGGCATTTCGTCTATCTCTCGGGCCGCGCATCGAGCCATGTCGACAAGCAGCGCATGGCCTGGTTCGCTGCGGCGCTGGCCAAACATGGCCTGGTCTTCGACCTCGTCGAGCATGGCGATTACTCTTATGAGTCCGGCTACAAGGAGGCGGCCCTGCTGCTGCGCCGGATGCGGCCCGACGTCATCGTCTGCGCCAATGACCTCATGGCTATTGGCGTCAAGGACGCCGCCGCGGTGCTGGGCAGCGTGGTGCCCGACGATCTGGCCATTGTGGGGCATGACGGCGTGGCGCTGGCCGGTTGGGACAGCCATTCCATCACCACCATCGCCCCGCCGCCGGGTGCGGTGAGTGCCGCGCTGGCCGAGATCATCGAGCGGCCCGCCGACGCGCCGCCGGAGCAGCGCGTCATCGCCTGCACGGTCCGCTGGGGTCGCTCGACCGGCGAGGTGCCTCGCCGCTAGGCGAGTGCCAGGCCCGGTGCCGCCTTGGCGCCGGTCATGAAGGCCACGGCGTCGGACATGGTGTAATCCTTAGGGTCGATGACGCAGAGCCGGCGCCCGAGGCGATGCACGTGGATCCGGTCGGCCACTTCGAACACATGCGGCATGTTGTGGCTGATGAGGATGATGGGAATGCCGCGTGCCCGCACATCCTGGATCAGGTCGAGCACGCGGCGCGATTCCTTGACGCCCAAAGCGGCGGTCGGCTCGTCGAGGATAATGACCTTGCTGCCGAAGGCAGCCGCCCGTGCCACGGCCACGCCCTGCCGCTGCCCGCCCGACAGGGTTTCAACAGCCTGGTTGATGTTCTGGATGGTCATGAGGCCGAGATCGCTCAGCTTCTGCCGGGCAATGCGCTCCATTTCCGGCCGGTCGAGCTGGCGGAACACGCTGCCCATGATGCCCGGCTTGCGCAGCTCGCGCCCCATGAACATGTTGTCGGCGATCGACAGTGCCGGCGACATGGCGAGGGTCTGGTACACCGTTTCTACGCCGGCTAGGCGCGCCGCGATGGGCGAACTGAAGCTCACCGGCTGCCCTTCGAGGAAGATTTCGCCGCTGTCGACGCTGATCGCCCCCGACAGCGCTTTGATGAGCGATGACTTGCCAGCGCCATTGTCGCCGATGACGGCGAGGATTTCGCCCGGCATCAGGTCGAAATCGCAATTGTCCAGCGCCGTGACCTTGCCGTAGCGCTTGTTGAGCCCGCGGGCCTTGAGAATGGGTTCCATCAGACCGACACCTTTCTGATCCACTGGTCGACCGCGACGGCGGCGATGATGAGCGCCCCGATCAGCAGGTAGGTCCATTGCGCATCCGCGCCGAGCAGGCGCAGGCCGAGCGAGAAGACACCCACGATCAGCGCTCCGAACAGCATGCCGAGGATCGAGCCGCGCCCACCGAAGAGAGAAATGCCGCCGATCACCACGGCGGTGATACTTTCGATATTGGCCGTCTGGCCCGAAGTGGGCGAAACCGAGCCGATGCGGCCGATCAGGGCCCAGCCGGCAAAGGCACAGATCAGGCCCGAGAGCATATAGACCGAGATCAGCACCTTCCTGGTGTTGACGCCCGAGAGTTCGGCCGCATCGGGATCGTCGCCCACCGCATAGACATGCCTGCCCCAGGCCGTGTGCCGCAACACATAGGCCAGCAGCAGCACCAATATGATGAAGAAGATCACGCCATAGGTGAAAACCGCGCCACCCACGGTGAAGGACTGGCCGAAGAATTGCAGCAGTGGCGCCTGAGTCTCGATTTCCTGGGCGCGGATGGTCTCATTTCCCGAATAGAGGAAGTTGGTGGCCAGCGCGATCTGCCAGGTGCCCAGCGTCACGATGAAGGGGGGCAGCTTGATGCGGGCGATCAGCCAGCCATTGATGAAGCCGACCAGCGTTCCCACCGCCAGACCCACCGCAATGGCCGCCACGGGCGGCAGGCCGTAGCGGAAGGTGAACTGGCCCATGATGACCGAGCTCAGCACCATGATGGCGCCCACCGACAGATCGATGCCGGCCGTCAGGATCACCAGTGATTGGGCAGCGCCGACAATGCCGACGATGGCCACCTGCTGCAGGATCAGCGTCAGCGCGAAGGAGGAGAAGAATTTGCTGCCCAGCAGCGCGCCGAAGATGATGATCGACAGCACCAGCACGATGAGCGGCACCAGCGATGGCGAGCTGTGCAGCGCATGCTGGAGCCGCGACAGCAGTCCGGCAGGTTGATGGTCAAAGGTAGCGACGGTCTCGGTGCGCACCGCGTGGGCCGCATCCAGATCGGGTTCGCTCGACATGGGCTCTCCTCCCCTATTCATATCGCATGAGGGGCGAACGCATGGTCCGCCCCTCGAGTCTTGTCAGGCAGGCAGGATTGTCAGCCCCAGCAGAGATCCGCGCCGGTGGCGCTGTCAATGGACTCGACGCCATCGACAGCCGTATCGGTCACCAGCTTCACCCCGGTATCGAAGAAGTCCTTGCCTTCGGTGGGCGCGGGCTTTTCACCGGTATCGGCCCAGGCCTTGATGGCCTCGACGCCGAGCGCGGCCATGTCGAGCGGATATTGCTGGGAGGTGGCGCCGATCACGCCGTCCTTGACATTGGCCACGCCCGGGCAGCCGCCATCGACCGAGACGATCAGCACGTCATTCTCGCGCCCAAAGGATTTGAGCGCTTCATAGGCGCCGGCGGCCGAGGGCTCGTTGATCGTATAGACCACATTGATCATGGGGTCCTTGGCCAGCAGGTTTTCCATGGCCTTGCGGCCGCCTTCCTCGTTGCCGGCGGTCACGTCGTGGCCGACGATACGCGGATCGGTTTCGTCGCCCCATTTGTTGGGATCGCCCAGTTCGATGCCGAAGCCCGAAAGGAACCCCTGGTCGCGCAGCACGTCGACAGTGGGCTGGCTGACGGCCAGGTCGAGCATGGCGATCTTGGCATTGGCCGCTTCGGCGCCCAGCTTGCCGGCAGCCCATTTGCCGATGAGTTCACCGGCCAGGAAATTGTCGGTGGCAAAGGTCGCGTCGGCCGCATCGGCGGGGGTGAGCGGGGTGTCGAGCGCGATGACCAGCAGTCCCGCATCACGCGCCTTCTGCACCGACTGGGCAATGGCCGACGTGTCCGAGGCGGTGAGCAGGATGCCCTTGGCACCATCGGCAATGCAGGTCTCGATCGCTGCGACCTGGGTTTCATGGTCACCGTCGATCTTGCCGGCATAGGATTTGAGCGTGATCCCCAGCTCGGCCGCCTTGGCCTCGGCGCCTTCGCGCATTTTCACGAAGAAGGGGTTGGTATCGGTCTTGGTGATGAGGCAGGCCGAAATTTCCTGCGCCATTGTGGGGGCCGACAGGACGGCAAAGCACAGTGCCGTGCTCAGAAGCAGCTTGTTCATGGTCTCTCCCTGGGCCGCTGCCGGATCGGGCTCCTCCCCGATCCAACCGGCCGATCGCTGATTGGACGCTCCTATCGTGGCTAGTTCAAAACCGCCCGTCAATATATAAATCTCATTTATTTATTTATTTGTCGTGGACACCTTCCGCCTTGGCAAAGCTCCAACTATGGTGCGCGCCATGGGCCCTACAATCATCCGATCCCTCAGCAGCGGCGTGAACCAGAGTGGCGTGCGCGACTATAATGAGCGGCTGCTGCTGACGCTGTTGCAGCGCAATGGACCCATGGCCGGGAGCGATCTGGCGCGCATGGCCAATCTCTCCCCGCAGACCGTTTCCATCATTCTGCGCGAGATGGAGGCCGAAGGCCTGCTGTCGCGCGGCGCGCCGATCAAGGGCAAGGTGGGCAAGCCCTCCATCCCGATGAGCCTGGCCGAGGGGGGCGTGTTATCTTTCGGCTACAAGATCGGCCGGCGCAGCGCCGTGCTGCTGCTGAGCGACTTCCGTGGCACGGTGCGCCACCAATTGCAGCTCACCTACAAATATCCCATGCCCGAACCGATCTTCCGCTTTCTGCGTGATGGAATGGATTCGATCCTGGGGCGCTGCACGCCGGCCGAGCGCGACCGCATCTGCGGCATCGGCATCGCCATGCCGTTCGAATTGTGGAAATGGAATGAGCTGGTCGGCGCGCCGGCCGAGCAATTCGCCGCCTGGAAGGATGTCGATTTTCATGCCGAACTGGCCGGTTTCACCGATCTGCCGATCAGCGTGGTCAACGATGCCACGGCTGGCTGTCAGGCCGAGCATATCTATGGCCGCGGCAAGGAATTCCGCGACTATGCCTATTTCTTCATTGGCGCCTTCATTGGCGGCGGCGTGGTGCTCAACCACTCGGTCTATCAGGGCCACCAGGGCAATGCCGGCGCACTGGGCTCGCTGCGCAGCTTCGGTCCGCATGGCGAAAGCCAGCAATTGATCGACACGGCCTCGATCCACCTGCTCGAGGCGCGCCTGGCCGAATTCGGCATCGACCCCAATGAGCTCTGGGCCCAGCCGCAGGATTGGAGCCACCTCGCCCGCTTCGTCGAGCCCTGGCTGGGCCAGAC
>CBIGSA010000017.1:0-21331 GCA_966192215.1 uncultured Devosia sp.
GATACCCTTCTCCGCCAATGCGGCGCCGACGGTGCGGCTGGTGGTGGGATCGACGGTGCTGAAATCGACATAGATGAGGCCGGGATGAGTGCCGGCTATGATGCCGTCTTCGCCCAGCGCAACGCGGCGGACATCGGGGGCATCGGGCACCATCGAACAGACCACATCGACATCCCGGGCGAGCTCGGCGACGCTGCCGGCGCGGCGGGCGCCCTTTGCCACCAGCGCCTCCACGGCCGCCGGAGACAGGTCCCATACGGCGACATCGTAACCCTTGCGCAGCAGATTGCCCGCCAGGCCGCGCCCCATGGCGCCCAATCCGACAAAACCGATCTTCTTGCCAGCCATCTGGCCTACTCCTTGAGCGAGAGCGTGAGGAGCGCCTTGAAACTGCTGCCCTCGGGCAGCACGGTCATGACGCGCAAATAGGTACCGAAATTCGAGAGCCGCACCGACGCGATTTCGTCGACACGCGGAATGGGGAGCATACTGCCCTCGTCGATCCAGCGCATGCCATCTGGCGAGATCTGGACCCAGGCCCGGGCCTGCTCTGGATTGCCTTCGGCGCCGAGTGAGCGGAGGAAGACCACGGCCTCGGACGCCCAGGCGACGTCGTAGGGTTCGCTGGCAACTACGCCACTCCAGGTATCGCCGCGAGCGACGACGGCGGTAATGGCTTCACGCATCTTCCCAATCTCCGGAAACCAAAACCGAGTCGAGATAGAGGAAAGAGCGCTTGTGGCTGTCTGCCTCCACCGTCCAGCAGACATTGAACAGGCAATTGAGATTGGGCCAGGCCGGCATGCGCATCGGCTCGAGCGAGGACACGTCGAAGATGCGGTCATTGCACTGCAAGGACGTGAAGCTCATCGTCCGCAAGTCGAAACCCATCTTGAAATAGTGCCAGTTATACTTGGTCGGCACCTCGTTGTAGCAGAGTTGCTGGCTGCCGCCGGGAATGTCCTCCCAGCCATCGGCGCCGAAATGATGGTGCGAGCGCGTCTCGCCCAGCGAGTGGTCGCCGCCCACATCCTTGGCGGGCTCCAGCGTGCGCTTGAACTGCCACTTCTCGACACGTTCTCCATTGAAAGCGTTGAGATAGCGGATATGGGGCATGATACGCCGCTCATTGTCCTGCAGGTCGAGCACCAGGCCGAAGGCGCCGGCATCGCTGGCCGAAAGCGTTAGATCGGTGGCTTCGGGCTTGAGCGCGAAATAGGTCTCGATCTGGATCGGGCAGGCCTTGCGGAAGGTGAAGCGCTTCAGCGCCATATTGACCGAACGCGGACGTGGGCGCGACGCGATCTTGAGCGAATAGGTGCCATCATGGCCGCCATGGGAACCGGTGTCCCAATGAGTGCCATTGCTCAGCATGGGCTGGCTCATGTCGCGGAAGCCGGGCAGGACATTGTCGAGCGTATGCTCGTAATTGCCCACCAGCGCGGTATAGCCGCGAAAGCCTTTCGAGAACTGGTCGAAAGCGATGATCCGCGACAGCGGATTGAACTTGGACAGGTCCGGATCGCTCCAGAATGCCCGGTTGACGGCGGTCGCCATCAAAAATCCTCCCAAATGGTTCAGTTGGTCTTTTTCGGCAGGGCTGCCGGTCGAGCGGCAACCCCATTGAGCGTTGAGCAGGGCCGAAGCCCGCGTCACTTCACCAGGTCTTCGGCGCGAGACTGCAGATCGGCGGCCGCCTGTTCGGGCGACTTGAAGCCAAGCATCGCCGCCTGGAACTCCTCGATGAACAGGGTCGCGGCCTGCGCCGTCTTGTCAAAAGCCGGGATCGTCACTTCGAGATTGCCGAGCGCCGCGCCCTCGGCCGCGGCATAGGGCACATAGTCGACGACGCGGGGGTCGGCATAATCGGCGGGTCGCACCGAGCCATTGCCGTTGAGCGCGGCGCGAATAGTATTTTCCGGCTTGGCCAGTTCCTGAATGAGGCTCAGGGCCAGTTCCTTGTTGGTCGAATTGCGCGGGATGGCCATCGACCAGAATTCGGTATTGGCGAAAGTGCTGCCCTCGGCCACCGCCGGGAATGGCGCGACCTTGATATTGCCCGCCTCCGCCGAGGCGGCAGGATCGTTGAGCGTTTCGTAGCGCGCGAAGGGATTGATCGCCATCGCGGCCTGGCCGCTGGACATCATCGCAATGAGGTCATCGAGGTTGCTCGACGTGATATTGGGCGGCAGCGCGCCGCTCTGGAACAGATTGGCGAGCGCGCTCAGGGCCGCAACCATTTCGGGCGAATTCGCCTTCACGCTGAGATCGTCGGCGATATAGGTCGCACCGAACCCACCCACGAAGTTGAGCGGAGTGGCCGACGCGGTGCCGAGGAAGGTAAGGCCATAAACCCGCGTGCCATCGTCGCGGGTGAAGGTGAGCCCCTTGGCCATTTCGATGAGCTCATCAATCGATTGCGGCGGACTGGTATAGCCGCGCTCGGCAAGGATGGCCTCATTGTAGATGAGGGCATTGGTGGTGTGGCGATAGGGAATGCCGACAATGTCGTCATTGATCGTCACCGGCCGCCTCAGACCCTCGGCAATGCCCTCGATATCCTCCACCGCTGCGCCGCCCGCCAGCGCGCCAAGCGGCTCGAGCCCTTCGAGCAGCAGGGGCGTGAACCGCGAATTGACGACGAAAGCGAGATCGATCGAGGTTTCGTTCAGGGCCAGTTCGCGCATCAGGCGCTCATGGATCGGATCGACATTCAGCGTGATCCAGTTGAGCGTGACATTGTTCCTGGCCGCCCATTCTCCGGCGATGTCTCCACCTTGCGACGCATCGCCTTCGCCATGCGCCACCCGCTTATGCACGGCGTGCGACAGGATATTGAGCGTGCGCTCCTGCGCGATGCTGCCGGTCAGGGCAAGCACCGACAGAGCGGCGGCTATGACAACGCGTCTGATCATGAATTCTTATCCTATAAGCAAATTACTTTCCTATATGATTGCAGATGCGATTGCAGGGGGCAAGTCCAAACCGATGGCGGCGAGCTCTTTTGCGAGCAATTCGACCGTCTGTTCGGGGAGCAGAATTCCGTGCCGATCAGCCTCCTGCCGGCGAGCGGAAGCACCGCCGCCCGGCAGCCGAACCGAGCTCACACCAGCAGCCGGACGGGAGCCGCGAACGAGGTCCCCGAGTTGTGCCGCGCGAGCCTCGAACCTGTCGCGCGGCATGAAAGCCTCGGGATCCAGAACGATGAAAGCGTGACCGACATTGGCGGGTTCGGGAGATGTGTCATTGGGATTGCCGACCGCGGGCCCAATCCCGGCGCCGGTAAGCACGCCAGCCAGCATCTCGACCATCAGCGCCAGGGCAGACCCCTTGGCGCCACCCACGGGCAGAAGAGCACCGCGCATCGCCTCGGCCGGATCGGTGGTGGCCGAACCATCCGGAGCGACCGCCCAATCCGCCGGAATGGATTCGCCGGCGCGATGCGCCTGGCGAATGCGCCCGAAGGCCGCGACGCTGGTCGCCATGTCAAAACTCAAGGCATTCTGGGCCTCTGCCGCCGGGAAAGCGGCCGCCAGGGGATTGGTGCTCAGCACCGGATCAGCCCCTCCCCATACCGCCATTATCGGCGACCCATTGGAGTAGGTGAGCGCGGCATACCCGGCCCTTGCGGCCCGTTGCAGCAGATAGCCCGCAGCGCCATAATGATTGCTGTGCCGCACGGCGGCCATGGCGATGCCGGTTGCCGATGCCGACGCAATGGCCCGATCGATAGCCACGGCGCCAACGACCGGCCCCATGCCATTATCCCCATCGACCAGCAGCACGCCCGGCCGTGATTGCTCGACGGTAATGACGGGTTGCGCGGTGATTTTTCCCCGCCGCAAAGCATCGAGATACATCGAAGCGCGGGCAATGCCGTGCGAGGTCACACCCGAGGCTTCCGCATCGGTCAGCCAGTCTCCGCAAAGACGGGCATCGCCAGGCGGTAGGCCGACGGATTCAAAGAGGCGCGCGAGCGATTCCACGAGCGCCGCAGAGCTAAATCTCGACATGATGGTCCTTCACTAATTTATCCACTGACACAATTTACTTTTCTATACGAAACTTGACGCGTTTTCGCTATGACCTTGATGGTGATCGCAACCCGGGTCTCTGGAAGGGGAGCGGGGAAGCTGGTAAGCAAGCGAAACAGAGGGAGATTCCAAATGGCGCGTGCGCCCGAAGCGGAAGCGCTGGACATCGACGAATCCGCAGGGCGGCAGACACGTTACCGCGTTCCTGCCGTCGACAAGGCATTGGACATCCTCGAATTGCTGTCGACCGAAGCAAACGGACTGCCCATGGCCACGCTGGCCGAACGGTTGGGCCGCACCATCAGCGAAATCTACCGCACGGTGCAACTGCTCGAAGCGCGGGGCTATCTGGAGCGCAATGCGGATGGCGACCGCTATGCCGTTACCATGAAGCTGTTCCGCTTGGCCCATGCCATGCCGCGCGTCCACTCGCTGTCGGCGTTGGCGCTACCCATCATGGAAGAGCTGGCGATCGAGATCGAGCAATCCTGCCATCTCGCGGTGCTGGATGGGCTCGACATTCTGATCATCGCGCAGGTGGATTCCCCCCTGCCCCGCCAATATTCGGTGACGCTCGGCGCCCGCCTGCCGGTATGGGAGGCCAGTTCGGGCAATCTGCTGCTGGCCCAATTGCCCGAGGCCAAGCGCGAGGCGCTGTTCCGGTCGATGACGCGTATCGTGGCGCCGGAAATACTGCAGCAGTTCCGCGAGCGCGTTGCCGAGGTCGGCAATACCGGCCAGGAACAGCGGGAAAGCTACTTTGTCAGCGGACTGCTGACGATCAGCCGGCCGATCTACAACCATTTCAGCACGACCGTGGCAGCTCTCACCGTGCCGTTCCTCTATCACAAGCGCGTGGTGGTGACGCCAGCCGAAGCCAGCGAGCGGCTGGATCTGGCGGCGCGGAAACTGTCGCGCGAACTGGGTTATCGCGACCCCGGCGCCGACTAAGCCACGGCGACTGCACGCTCTTCCGCCGCAGAGCGATAGGCAGCAGCGATGATTGCGCAATGATGGGCGGCCGCGTCGATCCCGATACCCGAGGGCACCCCACTGGCCAGCGCCGCAATGAAGGCGGCGACATCCCGCGAGCCTTCGTCGACAAGGGCAATGCCTGATATGGCGGGCTGCGGGCGGGGGCCGGAACGGGTGGACAGCCACATCTCCATTGGATCGAGCGCATTGCGCGCTGGGGCCGGAACGCCGCGGCCGGAGGTGGCGATGAGTTCGGCAGGTTCGCTGTCGAAGACCAGCGTGTCCCGTTCGCCCACGATGATGACGCGCGACAGGAAAGGCCGGCGCCAGCTTTGCCAGCCGACGCGCCCGCAGGTGATGCTGGCCGTTGCGCCGTCTTCGAAATCGACAAGCATGGCACCGTAATCCTCGACATCGTGGCTCAGATGCTCGGCGAAGAAGTGGTTGGCGGTGACGGCCGTAACCGATGTGGCCGGTCGACCGAGGAGCCAGGCCGCCAGCGAGACGGGATAGATACCCATATCGGTGAGCTCGCGCTTGGCGATATCCTGACGGAAATCGGCAATAGCCTGCTCCTTGCGCGGCTTCGATGGCAGGGCGGAGGGTATGCCCTTGGCCATGAGCATATCGGCATGGATCGCGAGGATCCGACCGAGCCGCCCTTCCCGGATGGCCGCATGCGCAGCCTGGGCCCAGGGAGTGGTGACATGGCTGAAGACCTGGGCGCCGACGCCGGCCGCGTGGACGGCGGCGGCGATGGCCGTCGCATCGGCCGGACTGCCGGCCAGCGGCTTGTCGAGATAGAGGTGGAGGCCGGCCTGGGCGCAGAGCGTGGCGACACGGGCGCGGTGCATCATGTCCACGCTGATGCTGGCAATCGTCGCCTCGGGCAGCGCAACCGCCTGGTCGAGCGGCAACAGGGGCAGGCCGAGGCTGGCGGCCAGTTCGGCGTGGCGCCCCGTCTCGCTCTCGCTCAGGCCGGGCGCGACGCCGACGGCCAGCAGGCGGCAGCCGGCCGACGCAAAGGCGCTGGCATAATTCTCCTGATGCGAGCGGATGCCGCCGGCCAGGATGACTCCGGGGCGATCTGGGCTCATGGCGACTGCTTGCAGAGATGCAGCGCGCCTTCGGAGCCGAGCAGGGTCAGTACGATCGTGGTGCGCGGCGCCGGCGCCGAACTGACCGTGGCCACTTGGCCGCCCTGCCACAGGCAGAGGGTCGCGCGGCCCGATTGTACCTCGCGGACGCGCGGGCAAGCGAAGATGGCATCGCCCAGGCGCAGCAGTTGGCCCCGCTCCGGCAGGTCGTCGCCGGGGCCGCCGACATGAAGACGAAGGGATCGGGCGGTGCCGATTTCGTCCGCCCGCACGGCTTTGCAGACCGCGGTATCGAGGCATGCCAGCAGATATGCCAGATCGCTCACCCCAGCCGCATCTGCGTCTTGCTGTCGAACAGATGCAGGCGCGCCGGATCGAAATGCAGGGTGAGGTTCTGGCCGGCCTGGAACTGACCCTTGTCGGTGCAACGGGCCGTGAGGGTCACTTCGCCGGCCTGCATGGTGACGAGAATGTCGCTGCCCAGCGGCTCGAGCATGTCGATGACCCCATCGATCCGTGCCGTGGCGCCGGGCGTGGGCGTGTCGCTCAGATGCTCGGGGCGGATGCCTGCAAGGACGTTGCCGTCATTGGTCAGCGACGGCAGAGCGGTGCCATCAGGGAGGCTGACCTCGCCGCCGCCGGCGAGGGTCAGCACCGTCCGGCCTTCGGCATTGCTCGCAGTGACCGGCACGATGTTCATGGTCGGCGAGCCGATGAATTCCGCAACGAAGACATTGGCCGGGCGGTCGAACAGATCATGCGGCGTGCCCATCTGCGCGATATGGCCATCGAACAGGCAAATGATGCGATCGGCCAGGGTCATCGCCTCGAGCTGATCGTGGGTGACATACATGCTGGTGGTCTTGAGCGTCTGGTGCAGGCGCTTGATCTGTCCGCGCATTTCGGCGCGCAGCTTGGCGTCGAGGTTGGAAAGCGGCTCGTCGAACAGGAAGAGCTGCGGCTTGCGCACCATGGCGCGGCCGATGGCGACGCGCTGGCGCTGGCCGCCCGACAGTTCGCGCGGGCGCCGCTCGAGCAGGTGACCGATCTGCAGGATGTCGGCGACGCGCTTGACCTGCGCCTCGCGCTCGGCATTGGGCACACGCGCCAGCTCCAGCGAGAAGCCGATATTCTGCTCGACGCTCATATGCGGATAGAGCGCATAATCCTGGAACACCATGGCGACCTGTCGCTCCTTGGGCGAGAGCTCGTTGACCCGCACGCCCTGCATGCGCAGCTCCCCGCCCGAGATTTCCTCAAGCCCGGCAACCATGCGCAGGATCGTGCTCTTGCCGCAGCCGGAGGGTCCGACGAGGACGAGGAATTCCCCTTCCTCGATGTCGAAACTGATGTCGTGAACCACTTCGAGTGCGCCATAGCGCTTGACGAAGCGATCAATATTGATGGCGACCATCAGCAGGGCATCCTTTCAAATCAGCCCTTCACCGAACCGGCAGTGAGGCCGGCGATGAGGAATCTCTGGGCAAGCATAACGAGCAGCGTCACCGGCAGCAGTTGCACCGTGACGCCAGCGAAGAGCACGCCCCAATTGGTGCCGCTCACCGCGTCCATCACTTCGGAAATGATGAGCGGGGCGGTCTTGGCGTGCTGGGTCGTGAAGATCAGCGCGAACAGGTATTCGTTCCACGAGAAGACGAAGACGAAGATGGCGCAGGCGGCCACGCCCTGCAGGGCCAGGGGCATGATGACCCGGAAGAGCGTCTGCATCGTGGTGGCGCCATCGACCACCGCAGCCTCATCAAGGGTGCGGGGAATCTTGTCGATGAAGGTCTTCATGATCATGGTGCAGAGCGAAACCCAGAAGGTCGCGTAGAGCACGATGAGCACGATATGGGTGTCGCTGAGCTTGAGGGCATCGACCACCGGGAACAGCGGCAGTGTCACGACGATGGGCGGCAGCAGGCGGATGGCGATGAGGTAGAGCACCGAGCCGGCCAGGAACCTGTTAGCGTAACGCGAATAGACGAAGCCGGACAGGATGCTGGCCGCGCAGGCCAGCAGCGTGGCGCCGACGGCAACGATCAGACTGTTGGCCATGGTGGGGAAGAAGCCCGTCCACTTGGTGGCCAGCGCCATGTAGTGCTCGAAAGTCGGCGTGAAGATGATGTCGGGCGGGTATTTGAAGATCTCCTTCTGCTGCTTGAAGGAGGAGAGCACGACATAGAGGATCGGGAAAGCCGACCATACGATGATGAGCGCGAACAGGAGCGTACGCACAATGGCTCGCACAGTGCCGGCAACGCGGCGGGCCGCCATGTTCGGCAGGACGATGGAAGCGGCGTCAGTCATTGCCCTTGAGCATCCTTCGGTGCATGGCCCACAGATAGATGGAAGCGACGCCCAGCGAGCCGATCACCATCAGCCAGCCAGTGGCCGAAGCGGTGCCGAACTCACCGTATTTGAAGCCGCTCTGGTAGAGATAGACAGCCAGCACTTCGGTGAGCCGCGCGGGGCCGCCCGCGGTGAGCAACCAGACTTCGGAGAACAGGCGGAAAGCGAAGACAAAACGGAAGATCAGCGAGATCAGGATCGCCGGGATCGTCAACGGCAGCGTGATACGCCAGAATTCCTGCCAGGGCGTCGCGCCATCGATGCGCGCAGCTTCGTAAAGCGATTTGGGAATGGCCAGCATGCCCGCATAGATGAGAAGGAAGGTGAAGGGCAGATGATGCCAGATCGAGATCAGCGTCACCACACTGAGCGCCAGCGGCGGCGACACACTCCAGTTGAACATGCCGAAGCCGAGGCTTTCAATGGTGCGAGCCAGCACGCCGCTGCCCGAATTGAGCATGATCTTCCATACCAGCACGCCCACGACCTCCGAAATGGCATAGGGCATGAGGACAATGGCGAACATGATCTTGGGGTAGCGCACGCCGCCCAGGAACAGGGCCGCCATGCCGATGGCGATCAGCAGCTCGATATAGACCACGGCATTGACGACGATCAGCGTATTGAGCGCAGCGCGCCAGAAATACGAGCTGGTCAGCACCGTCACATAATTGTCGAGACCGACAAAGGTCAGGTCCGAGCCATAGGTGGATTCATTGAGGCTCAGCCAGAATACATAGATCGACGGCAGGGCGATCACCACGAGCAGCAGCAGGTGCGTGGGCGCCAGCATCAGGATGGCAGCCGGATTCAGTCGCCTCATCTCTCGCTCTTCCCAGTCCAGAATTTCATACCGCCGCGCAGGAACACCGCGCGGCGGTCACGATAGCAGTGTGCTGTTATTTTGACCTGGCGACCAGCTCTTCAGCACGCGTCTGCAGCGAAGCCGCCGCTTCCTCGGGAGTCTTGAGGCCAAGCACCGCCGCCTGCATTTCCTCGATGAAGACGGTCGTGGCTTCGACGGCATCGGCGAAGGCCGGGACGGCGACCGAGGCATCCCTGAGGCCGATCGACTCAGCGGCGGCATAGGGCAGTTTCTCGATGATGCGCGGGTCTTCATAGGCCGCCGGCCGCACCGGACCGTTGCCGTTAAGCGCAGCGCGAACCGTCGCATCCTTGCCCGACAGTTCACGGATCAGATCGTAAGCGAGATCCTTCTGCGTCGAGTTGGCCGGGATGGCCCACGACCAGAACTCGGTATTGGCCGAAGCCACGCCCGGATCGTTAGTGGGGAAGGGCATGACGTCGATCTGGCCCGGATAGAGCGAAGCGGCCGGATCGTTGAGCGCGGTGTAGCGCGAGAACGGATTGATGGCGAATACGCCACGGCCTTCGCGCATCGTGGCAATCAGTTCATCAAGGCCGAGCGCCGTGACGTTCGGAGGCAGAACGCCTTCCTTATAGAGGTTGGCAAGTTCGGTCAGGCCCGCGATCATCTCGGGCGAGTTGGCGTGAACGTTGAGGTCGGCGTCGATATAGACGGCGCCGAAAGCGCTGAGGAACTGCAGGGCCGTCACATGCGTATCGAGCGTTGTCACCAGGCCATAGACGCGCGTGCCATCGTCGCGGGTAAAGGTCGCGGCGCGGGCGGCGGCGAGCAGCTCGTCGAGCGTCGTCGGAACAGCGACGCCACGCTCCTCAAGCAGCGTCTCATTGTAATGTAGTGCATTGGTCGCGTGCCGATACGGAACAGCGACCACGTTGCCGTTGATCACCGTCGCCTTCCGGAGGCCCTCGGAAATCCCCTCGAAATCCTCGATCGGATTGGTTTCCATATGCGGACCGAGCGGCTCCAGCAGCGTGGCAACGCTGGGGACGACCCGCGTATTCAGCACTGCGGCGAGATCGACACTGGTTTCGCCCAGGCTCATTTCGCGCAGCAGGCGATCATGCAGCGGTCCGATATCGAGGGTGACCCAATTGAGGGTTACATTGTTCCGTTCCGCCCACTCGCCAGCGATATTCTGAGCATCGGCGAGGTCGCCACCCGTGGCGGCCGTCTTGTGGACATTGTGAGATATGATGGTCAGGGTCCGCGGTTCCTGTGCCGAGACGCTTCCCGCAGCGGCGAGAAGGACGGCGGTAGCCAGTATCTTGCGTAGCATTGGCGTTTCCTCCCTTGCCGGCACGCTTTAAGCCGGACATTTCATATACGATAGTTACTATCATGTATGTCAAGTGAAAGTTCGGCCCGGTGGATGGCCTTTCCGTCTAATGGGGCACCGTATCCAAACGTGCCACAACTCCCGCAAAGGCCCGTATTGTCGACACTCTATGTAGACAATGCAGGCCTGCATTGACCTTTGGCTATCCGCGCACCGTCCGCGGGCAGATGATGCAAGGGCAATGTCGCGCCTACCGACAGAGTTGACCCTGGTTGACACCAACAAAACCCGCTTTTACATGTGACACAGACGAGAGGGCATTTTACCGCCCTGGACGCGCAGCAGGTGCTCCGCGCCGATCGGTTTCATAGAGGCTCCAGCACTAGATGATCAGCACTTCACAAGCCGGGCAGCGACCGGATCTAAATCTCAGTCGCTTCGACCCCCTGCCCCGCATCATGTTTTACGACGATTTCAGCCAGGGCATGTCGGGCTGGACCGAGCTACTGGGCAACTACACCGGCAGCCTGCGGGGGATGCATCCGGGCTACAAGCAATTTACCCCCCCCATGCTGAGCAACCTGACCCAGTGGGATGGCGGCACGCATGGCGGACTGACCGGGTCCTATGCGCTCAAGCTCGCCTCACGGCCCGGACGCGGCGCGCAGACGGTCAGCCTCAAGCGCATGACTTTTCCACGCGCCTGCACGATGCAGCTCGAATGCTTCTTCACCTACAAGCCCGAAGCAACCCAGCTCGAACTTTCCGACAGCGACGTGCGCTCCTGGGGCGTGGTGTTCGATATCCAGAACAGCGAGCATCGTGTGCTGCCGCAGATACGCTACCTGAACTCGCTCAACGGCGAGCTGCAGAACAAGTGGCAATACAAGGAAAACAGCATCGACTTCCGCGAGGTCGGCGACCGGACCGTCACGATCTATCACTATGGCGAAGAGAACTGGAAGGACATCCCCGGCGGTCACCAGCTGATCTGCTATAATGAGATTCCGACCAAGGTGAACTGGCACTATTTCCGCCTTGGCTTCGACATCCGCACGCTCCGCTATACCGAATTGCAGTGCAACGACCTGGTGCTCGACCTGTCGGGTCTGGGCACGTTGAAATTCGACGCGATGCCAAACCTGCAGAACCTGTTCAACGTCATCCCCTTCGTGGACAGCGATTCGGACAAGCGTGCCTTCCTCTATTTCGATTCCATCCTGTTGTCGGGAGACTGGTAATGCTGGCGGAAAGCTATACGGCGGTCATTGCGCGCGGCGAAGACTGGGTCGATGGATCGACCACCGAGCCTTATGAGGCGAGCTGGGCGCGCGAAGCCATCATCGTAGTGCGCACCCTCGAAGTGGGTACGCTCAAAGCCGGCGCGAAAGCCCATGTGCAGGTTTCCCTCGATGGCATGCGCTGGATCGACGAAGGCACGAGCCTCGAGATTCGGGACCAGGTCGACGGCCTCAGCATGGCGCGGCTCAGCCATTTCGGCCACTATCTGCGGCTCAGGGCCGAGATGCCCGATGCCATGACGGGCTTCATGCTCGCAACACTCTCTCTCAAGGCCTGAGAACCATGCGCGACAATCACCTCAAGGACATCTGGGCAAGCGGCAGGCCGGTGCTCAATGGCTGGCTCGGCGTCCCGTCCTCGCATTCTGCCGAAGTGATGTCGCATATCGGCTTCGACTCGCTAACGGTGGATCTGCAGCATGGCGCCATCGACTATGCGGGTGCGCTCGCAATGCTCACCGCCATCTCGACGACCCCGGTCGTGCCCCTGGCACGGCCGGCATCGCTCGATCCGCCGCAAATCATGAAACTGCTCGATGCCGGCGCCTATGGCGTGGTGTGCCCGATGATCGACACGCCCGAGGATGCGCGCCGGCTGGTGGAAGCCTGCCGCTATCCGCCCGTGGGTCAGCGCAGTTTCGGTCCGACGCGGTCGGCCATGTCACAAGGTCCGAACTACACGACCGACGAGGCCAATCAGCGGATCGTGGTGTTCGGCCAGGTGGAGACGCCGCTGAGCCTGTCCAATCTCGATGCGATCCTGGCCACCGAAGGCCTCGACGGAGTCTATGTCGGCCCGTCCGACCTGACATTGTCAATGGGCCTGGGTGCCAACGGCGACAGCACCGATCCGCGTTTCATCGAGACGCTGCGCCATGTGGTCGAGCGGAGCCGGGCCGCAGGGCGGCATGTGGGCATGCATTGCGCCAATGGCCCGCAGGCCAGGCGCATGGTGGAGATGGGCTTCGACTTCGTTACGGTCGGCTCGGACACCGGATTGATGACGGAAGCCGGGCGGGGTCGGCTCGCGCTGGTGCGTGACGCGGCTGCCGCCGGCAACGGCCAGGGGAGAGGATATTGAGAACGCGCAAACTCGGGGACCTCGAAGTCTCAGCCATGGGGTTCGGTTGCATGGGGCTCAGCCATTCCTTTGGCCCCGAAACGCCGAAGGCCGAGGCGATCAAGGTGATCCGCCGCGCCTTCGAGCTCGGCGTAACACTGTTCGATACCGCGGTGGTCTACGGCAATAATGAGGAACTGGTCGGCGAAGCACTGGAGCCATTCCGCAACAAGGTGGCTATCGCCACCAAGTTCGGCCTGACCATTCCCAAGCCGGGCGAGCCGCAACTAACCGACAGCCGCCCCGAGGAAATCCGCAAATCGGTGGACGGCTCGCTGAGACGCCTCCGCACCGATGTGATCGACCTGCTCTATCAGCATCGCGTCGATCCGAATGTGCCGATAGAGGACGTGGCCGGAACGGTGAAGGACCTCATCGCCCAAGGCAAGGTGAGGCATTTCGGCCTTTCCGAGCCGGGCCTGCAGACGATCCGGCGCGCCCATGCGGTGCTGCCGCTGGCGGCGATCGAAAGCGAATATTCCATGTGGTGGCGCGAGCCGGAGGAGCACCTGCTACCGCTGCTCGACGAACTCGGCATCGGCTTCGTGCCGTTCAGCCCGCTCGGCAAGGGCTTCCTCACCGGCACGATCGACGAGTCGACGACCTTCGGCGCCGACGATGTGCGCAATATCGTGCCGCGCTTTACCGTGGATGCCCGCAAGGCCAACCAGGGCCTGATTGCGGTGCTCAAGGATATTGCCGGGCAGAAGGGCGCGACGCTGGCGCAGATCGCTCTCTCCTGGCTGCTCGCCCAAAGGCCGGGGATCGTACCCATTCCGGGCACTACGAAGCTGCACCGGCTCGAGGAGAATATGGGTGCTGAAGTGATCGTGCTGACCGCCGGCGAACGGGCCCAGATTGCCGCGGCGCTCGCCACCACCACCATTGCCGGTCATCGCTATCCCCCGCATCTGCAGGCACGCGTCGGCCGCGAAGCGGCAAGCCGGCAGTAACCATCAAGAGTCCGCTTGAGACTGGGACTATCTCGACCCCGACGCTTTTCAGGGTCTCATCACGTTGGGACCGGGCAGATCGCGGCGCTGGACGACGCGTTCGTAATAGTTCGATGGAGCAATCGGCAGCACTTTGCAGATCGACTCGACCTCGTAAGCGTCCTGGTACTCATCAATAAAGACGGTCGTCGCTTGAACGGCTGTCGAGCTCTGCCTGGGCAAAATAAGCAGAAGACTTGTGCAGAATCTCATCGGCCTGCCGTGACCTCCCGTTCCTACAATCTGCCCTGCCGGCGTCATGTCGTGCGCGTCGCCGGTCAAGGCCCGCCATCGCGGTCTGCCACCCCGGCATTGCGGAACATGCGCCCCCTGCCTGATACGGGCATCGCTGCGGACGGGATTGGGCATCCCGGAAGGCGAGCACGTGCGCTCGTTTGCGCTGATGGTGGCACGCCTATCCTTGTCCAGCGAAGCAGAGAGCCAATCTGCTGACGGCCCAAACACGACGCCTAGGTCGTTCGCAGTTCTGTTCCGAATGGTGAATATTTTGGCGCACCCGGCGAGATTCGAACTCACGACCTCTGCCTTCGGAGGGCAATGGTTCGGCGCTTACCCCGTCTTCCCGAGCTTTCCAACTTTATCGCCTCCCCTTGCAAATCAACGTTTTTAGCCGATAGTGCTTTCTGACGGTTACCGCAAGTTTCCGCTGTCGTGTTACCCAGGTGTTACCCCGGTGTTACCCCAGCGGCTGGCGGGCAGGCAGCGGAGGCTAGATTGGCAGCGGGTCGGATCACAAAGCGGACGGTCGATTCATTAACGGTCACCGGCAAGGACTACGTCCATTGGGACGGCGAGCTAACCGGGTTCGGCGTTCGGGTTCGCGCAACCGGCGCCAAGTCTTTCGTTGCGGTATATCGGACAGGGGGACGCAACTCGCCGCAGCGCCGGGTTACCATCGGTTCGGTCGGCAAGATAGAAGCCGACAAGGCGCGCGAGGAGGCCAAGTCCATCATCCTGCAAGCGGAGCTTGGACAGGATCGCGCGGCCGAAAAGGCGAAAGCCCGCGCCGAGATGACCTTCGACAAGGTCTGCGACCTTTATCTCAGGGAAGGGTGCGAGACCAAGAAAGCCAGCACTGTGGCAACAGACCGGGGTCGGATCGACCGGCACATCAAGCCGCTACTCGGCAGGAAGCGGATCGGTGAGATTACCCGCACTGATGTTGAGAAGTTCATGCGGGATGTGGCCAACGGCAAAACGGCCGCAGACGAGAAGACCAAGAAGCACGGTCGGGCCATTGTCGAAGGCGGCAAAGGCACAGCGACCCGCACGGTTGGCCTGCTCGGTGGCATCATGTCCTTTGCCGTCTCTCGTCAACTTCGGGCCGATAATCCGGTGCGTGGTGTTAAGCGCTACGCCGACAAGAAGGGCGAGACATTCCTGTCGTCGGCCGAACTCGGCAAGATTGGCGCGGCGCTGGCAGTAGCGGAAGCCAACGGCGCCAACCCCTCGGCAGTGGCGATCATCCGCCTACTAGCCTTCACCGGCGCGCGTAAGTCAGAAATTGCCGGTCTCAAATGGTCGGAAGTCGACGTGGAACGTGGCTATCTGCGGCTCGGTGACTCAAAGACTGGCGCTAAGGTAATTCCGATAGGTGCACCGGCCTGTGCCGTATTGGCGAGCCACGCAGCGACCGTGGACAGCGCTTATGTGTTCCCTGCGGCATCGGGCGTCAGCCACTTCCAAGGCGTCGAAAAAGTCTGGCGCGGCGTACGTGCCGCCGCCGGCTTTCCCAATCTCAGGTTGCACGACCTGCGGCACAGCTTTGCCTCGATCGGCTTGGCGAGAGGCGACGCCCTGCCCGTCATTGGCGCAATTCTTGGTCATGCGGACGTCAAAACCACCAGTCGATATGCGCACCTTGCCGACGACCCGGTCAGGATGGCGGCGGACGCGATCTCTCAGACTGTGGCGGCTGCACTGTCCGGTGCTCCACAGGCACAGTTGCACCCGATCCGGAAACAGACAGTCTAGGCCGTCACTGCGACCAAGTCGACGACAACGCTTCAGCCTGTCGTAAGACCGTTTGCACTGCCGCGTCCTGCAAGTCCGGTGGGTAGCCGTGCTTGCGCAGGATACGCTTGACGAGGACACGCATGCGGGCGCGCGCGCTTTCCCGATGCGACCAATCGACGGTCACATTGCTCCTGAGGCCGAGCAGGAGTTCATGAGCAATCAGCTTGAGCGCGTCATTGCCCATCACTTCGACCGCCGTCTCGCTTTCCGCCAAGGCGTCGTAGAATGCGATCTCGTCCTCAGAAAGGCCCTCCTTCTCGCCACGCAGGCGTGCCGCGCGCACATCCTTGGCAAGGGCAATGAGTTCCTGCAGGACTTCGACCGTGCTTATGGCGTTGGTGTGGTAACGCGCAATTGCCGTCTCCAAGCGTTCCGAAAAGCGCTTGGTCTCAACCACGTTCGTCTTGCTGCGCGAGCGCATCTCGTCGTTCAGGAGCTTCCGCAGGGCTTCCAGTGCCAGGTTTTTCTTTTCGAGCTGCTGAACTTCAGCGAGGAACTCGTCCGACAGGATTGAGATATCTGGCGTCGTGATGCCTGCAGCAGCCAGAATGTCCACGATCTCCGTGGAGACAACCGCCCGATCCAAGATCTGCTGAACTGCGAATTCGCGATCGGCAGCGCTCTTGCCGGCGCCATCGGCCGATTTCACCAGTGCGGCACGGACCGTCTGAAAGTAGCCAACCTCGTCGCGGATGTTCCGGGCTTCATCGCTCGCCGAAGCCAGAGCAAATGCTTTCGACAATGCCAGCACGGCATCCTGATAGCGGCGGTTTTCGCGACGCTTAGCGTCCTCGCTGGTTTCCTTTGCCGCTGCTTGATGCTGACGCGTCAAAATCCATTCGATCGCTTCGGCGAGCACAATCAGCCGTTCATGTGGCGTGCCAGCTAGGCCCCGCGCATAATCGAAGCCGTAGTACATGGCCTTCACGACCTCGTACTTCTCAAGCAGCACGGCAATCGCTTCGGCCTCATCGATTCCAGCCTGACGCTGATCTGAACCGGAATACTGGCCGAGAGCGTTTTTCAGGTTCTGGGCGATTCCAATGTAATCGACAACGAGGCCAGCGGGCTTGTCGCGGAAAACCCGGTTCACCCGCGCAATAGCCTGCATCAGCCCGTGGCCCTTCATGGGCTTGTCGATATACATTGTGTGCATCGACGGAGCGTCGAAGCCGGTAAGCCACATATCCCGCACGATTACGAGCTTCAGGGCGTCCTTCGGGTCCTTGGCGCGCTTTGACAAGAGATCGCGACGCGATTTCGTTCCGATGTGTGGTTGCCACTTCTGAGGATCGGCGGCCGATCCGGTCATCACAACTTTGATCGTGCCCGCAGCGTCGTCGTCGCTGTGCCAATCGGGCCGAAGCGCGATGATCTGGTTATAGAGCGCCACGCAGATGCGCCGGCTCATACAGACCACCATCGCCTTGCCGTCCATGGCGGCAACACGATCCTCGAAGTGCCGCACCAGATCGGCGGCGACCATCGCAAGGCGCTTCTCCGAGCCGACCAACGCCTCAACGGTTGCCCATTTGCGCTTAATGCGCTCCTGCTCGGTCGTTGCTTCGTCTTCGGTCAGCTCCTCAATCTCGGCATCGATCTTGGGCTTCTCTTCGTCGGGAAGCTCGATGCGCGCGAGGCGGCTCTCGTAGTAGATCGGGACCGTGGCGCCGTCTTCCACCGCCCGGCTGATGTCGTAAACGTCGATGTATTCGCCGAACACGGCAGGCGTGTTCACGTCGTCCTTTTCAATCGGCGTTCCTGTGAACCCGATGAAGGACGCGTTCGGAAGGGCGTCGCGCAGATACTTCGCGAAGCCATAGGCAATCTCGCCGGTTTTCTGTTCGATTCGTGCCCGAAAGCCATATTGGCTTCGGTGGGCTTCGTCCGCGATGACGACGATGTTCCGGCGATCCGACAACATCGGATAGGTGGCCTCGCCGGTTGCCGGCGAGAACTTTTGAATGGTGGTGAAGATCACGCCGCCGGAAGCACGACTGAGCGCCGATCGCAGATCATCCCGACTGTCGGCCTGGATCGGCGTCTGCCGGATCAGATCGCGGCACATCGAAAACGTGCCGAAGAGTTGGTCGTCAAGATCGTTGCGGTCGGTGATGACGACAATCGTCGGGTTCTCAAGCTCGGGTCGCCTCACAAGCTGCCCGGCATAGAACGCCATCAAGAGGCTCTTGCCCGAACCCTGTGTGTGCCAAATCACCCCGACCTTTCGGTCGCCCTGGGGCGCCGACGCTTCAAGGGTCTTGTCCACGGCGTGCCGCACGGCATGGAACTGATGATAGCCCGCGATGATCTTCGCAAGGCCCGAACCCGTCTCGCCGAACACTGTGAAATCGTGCAGCAGATCAAGCAGGCGGCGGCGATCAAAAATGCCTTCGATCAGAACATTGAGTTCCGGCTGGCCTTTCGCGGCAATGACTTTACCGTCCGTGGTGCGCCACGGCATGAAGCGTTCTTGATCGGCGGTCAGCGAGCCTACGCGCGCGGTGACGCCGTCCGAGGTGACGAGCACCGCGTTCGTCCGGAAGAGCGATGGGATTTGGGACTTGTAGGTCTGAAGCTGGTTGTGCGCGCCCGCAAGCGTGGCGTTCTCGCCGCCAGGCGCTTTAAGCTCGATCACACCCAGCGGCAGGCCGTTGATGAAGACGACAATATCCGGCCGGCGGTTGATGCTGCCCTCAATCACCGTGAATTGGCCGGTCGCAAGCCAGTCGTTTGCGGCGAGATCGTCGAAGTCGATCAGGCGAACCTTGTCGCCGCGGATCGTCCCGTCGTCGCTATAGAATTCGACATCGACGCCCTCGACCATCAGCTTGTGCAGGCGGCGGTTCTCTTCAACGAGCGAAGGCTTCTCTGTGGCCAGAACCTTGCGCAGCGCATCACCGCGCGCCTCAGCTGGGATCGAGGGGTTCAGCCGTCCGATGGCTGCTGTCAGGCGCTTGAGAAGAAAGACATCGGCATAAGCTTCGCGCTCAGGCGCCTTCCCGTCCGGGCCGATCTCGGCATCGGTGGCAAAAGCGTAGCCGAGATTAACGAGCTGATCGAGAACGACCAATTCAATAGCGGCTTCAGAGAGAAAGGCCATCAGGCAGCTCCTGTGGCAGTTGCCGCTTCGGCTTCGCGGCACGCGTTGAGCACGAACTTGTAGGCCTCGCGGTCAACGCCGAACAGAAGGCGTGACGCCTCGACGTTGAGCGTTATTTCGTCGCCACCAGGCGGCGTGACGACCACCGTCAGTAACCCTTCTTCGACGCCCTCGCTGCGGAGGGTCGAATAGCTATCGATCAGGGCATTGGACATTTCGAACCGTTCATACGGCTCAAGCGTCCGGATGGGGTCCGGGTCGCGCTCAAGATAGGCTTCATGAAGAAAGGTGATGATCGCATCGGCGGCAAGCACGGCGGACCGCTGGTGATGTACCGAAAGTTTCTCGATGAACCCGTCTTTACCGTGACTCACAGTCCCTGCTTCGTTGCGCAAAACGCGCAGGGTCTCTGTCAGCTTGTTGTGCTGCTTGATGAGATCAGAGAAAGCCCTGTGTCGAATGGCGCCGAGGTCCAAGAGTTGAGTTGCAAGCCCGACGAGATGGCCAAGGGGTGTGTCGGCGGCTGAGGGCTTCTTCGGACTTAGTGGATCGTCAAGTTCCTCGATCAGGACCCTACAGGCGCACTCAACCAGTCCTTTGGCGGCGTCGATACAAGCGTCGTTGCCGTCCAGAAACTCGCGTTCTAGTGCCTCGAACGTCTGCTGGAGAGTCGGCGCATGGCGCCAGTGGGTGCAGAAGGCCTTGATACCCGGGTACCAATCGGCGCTCACAATTGACCTCCCGCAAGCTTCCCGGCGTCCTTGACACGAACTTCACCCGACATGAGCTTAGGAAGCAGGAAGTCGCGCGTGGAGGCGAGACTGCGGCTTTCCTTGTCGTTGGCGACGATACGGTCAAACAAGGGCCTGACCGTTTGGTCGAACGCCTGAAGGAGTTCGGGCCCCGGCACGTTCACTTTGATTGGTCGGAAATTTGCTTTGCTGATTTCCTGAAAGGTCGATCCATTTGCGTTTTGATGGATCGTTTCCATGTTGGCTTGCGTCCACAGCCACACGAAGACGTTGGACAGACGTTCGTTACAGATCATCGCGATGAAGCCCTGATTGACCGCAACCGGTATCTGGGCGATCGCCACGTAGCCGATCGGTGCACGCGATGAGAGAAGCACCGTTCCGGCAGGCAGTAAGCCGGAACCAATCTGTGACAGGCCCGCTTCTGTTATCTGCCGTTCCGTGCAGAGCAGCACTGGAGTGCTCAACGACGAGAGGTCTTTCGGAGTCGCCCAAGAGATATCGCCGCCCCAGAAGGCAGGCTCCTTCGTGCTTGGCGTTGAGCCGCCAAGCACTTCGACTTCCTGGCCGATCGTGGATGTGATCCACCCTTCCGGTTTGCCTTCATCATCGAGGCGGTCGGGGAAGAGGGACCAGATATCCGGAGCGAGGTAGGGCGCGCGGCCTTCAACCTTAGCGCGGGTCGGGCCAAAATCGACAAACCAATCCTTGAAGATCGCTTGCGACATCCCTTCCAGCGTCTCGTTCGTCCGCCGATTCCGCCTTAGTTTGTCGTCGAGCGCAGACACCAGTTCGGCAATGGGTCGTTGCAGTTCTAGCGGCGGTATAGAAAGCACAAGGCATCTTTGCGAGGTCAAGCTCACATAACCCGCCATGTCGGTTTCGCCCGACCGAACTTGGAACTCCTGAGCAAACTTCGGCGACCGCATATAAGCGTACAAATAGTCCTGGCTCAGGATTTCTTCGTTTGTGCTTCTCCAGAAAGTGGTTTGGGGACTACAGACGAAATCTGGAGCGTCGACGGGCGCTCGTGCGATTCTTCCAACAGTGCC
The DNA here is from genome assembly GCA_966192215.1 of uncultured Devosia sp. Classification (GTDB taxonomy): domain Bacteria; phylum Pseudomonadota; class Alphaproteobacteria; order Rhizobiales; family Devosiaceae; genus Devosia. The sequence continues at coordinate 20,981 of CBIGSA010000017.1, forward strand.
TTTGTGGGAGATCAAAATATCGCCTGGTTTCCCAATCCCCTTGGTGATCCTTTCCCGAGCGCGACTGCTTATTTTAGAAGCACTATCGAACAAGACCTCACCGTCGGCCATATCCGCTGCTCTAATAAACGCAACACCAGCGTCTAGAAATTCATCCGGGCGAGGTCTGTATTCGCCGTGGTTTCCATCTTCAACAAGCAATATACCTTGTGATTGAAGATTCATTACAGTGTCAGTTATCCACTCAACCATTGATGACGACTCTCGCGATAGCTCGCTGTATGACCGCTGCGAGTCGATTTGACTCACTGAAATGCAGGTTCAACTCCCCCTGAAAATTGGAGAGCCTCT
>CBIGSA010000018.1:0-21287 GCA_966192215.1 uncultured Devosia sp.
AGGTCGTGACCCTTATGCTTGCCCAGCGTTTCCCCGAGCCGCATCATGGCGTATTCGCCGAAGATGGCGCCATGCGACAGTTCGAGATTTTCGCGCATGCGTGGGGCATCGAGATCGAGGTCGCGCACCAGCGCCTCGGTGCGCACCAGCACATCCGAGATGGCAGCAATGACATCCACCAGTCCGTCCTCGAACAGTTGATTGGTGCTGCCATCCGATTCATAGGGCCGATGGGCCGAGGCCAGCAGCATTCCCGCCAGGCTATAGAGCCGGTTGCTGTTGGCAATGATGCCGTAGCAATGCACGGGATTGATCTTCTGCGGCATGGTGGACGAACCGATGGAGCCTTTGAGCAGCTTTTCGCTCAGCTCGCCATATTCCTCCGACGAGGTCTGATAAACCTCCTCGGCCATGCGGTGGCATACCGAGGACAGCAGGCTCAGCGCGTTCACATATTCGCAGATATGCGTGCGGATGGCGCGCGAGGGGATGGCCATTTCGCCCATGCCCAGCCGAGCCGCGACGCGAGACTGAAATTCCGGCCCGATGGTACCGAGCGCCGAATAGCATCCCACCGCTCCCCCCGCCATGACGGTGAAGCAGCGCTTCCGGGCCTCCCCGAGGCGGTCGGCTGCCTGCAGCAATTCCTCGATCCATACGGCGACCTTGAAGCCGAAGGTAATGGGCACGGCATGGCGGTAATGGGTGCGCCCGGCCATTGTCGTGGCGGCATGGACGCGGGCGAGGCGGCCAAGGTGGGAAAGGATGTCGCGCAGCAGCCCGTCCAGCGTCGCCTGGGCGCGCTGCGTCAGCAGCAGCAGCCCGGTCTGGATCACGTTCTGCGTGGTGATGCCCCAGTGGACATAACCGCCATGGACCGGGCCGCAGAGCCGCACCAGTTCGTTGATGAGGGGCATGAGCGGATGGCGCGTGGTGCGATAGCCGGCATCGAGCAATGCGAGGTCGAGCGCCTCGTAGCGGCAGTTGCCGGCGATAACGTCGGCCGAAGCCGCCGGGATGATACCCAGCTCGCCCTGTGCCAGCGCGACGGCCTTCTCGATATCGAGAAACGCCTGATACATGGCCGGCGCGGCGAAAGCCTCGCGCAGCCCGCGAAAGTCGAACTGCGACGACAGGGCGTCGTTGAATTCAGTACCCATGTCCCGGAACTCTCCTGGGAGGGGACAAGGCGGGGGAGACCGCCTTGTCCCACGCGCTCACTCCTGGGGGTGAGCGGTGTAGAGGATATTGGTGAGGTTGGCGTTGGGTTCGAAGTAAACGCCATTGCCCACGGCCCAAACGCCGAACTCGTGGTAGAGCGGCACATAGCCATTGTCCTCATAGACCTGAGCCGAGGCCTGCCGGATCAGCGCTTCGCGCGCCGCATCGTCCAGCGTCTGCTGTGCCTGGTCGAGCAGGTCGTCGGTTACCGGGTTGGAGTAGCGGCCGCGATTTGCCCCGCCCCGCCCCTTTTCGGTGTCGCGGGTTGCGGCAAGGTTGAGCATCAGGCTCAGGCCTTCCCCGGTATCGGCAGCGGCGCCAGCCAGGTAGAGGCTATATTCATAGGCGCTGGCCTTCTCGAAATAGACGCTTTTGGGGAACGTCTCGAGCGTCACGTCGAGGCCGATCTGGGTGAGCATGGCGGCGACCGCCTGGGCCACCTGGGCCCCGTTCACATAGCGGTCCGAAGGCGCCGTGAGCGTCAGGCCGAAGCCATTCGGATAGCCGGCCTGGGCCAGCAGAGCCCTGGCTTCATCGGGATTGTAGGCATAGGGCTCGATATCGGGATTGTGCCCGAAGACGCCGCCGACGATCAACTGGCTGGCCGGCTGTGCCATGCCGCCCATTACCACTTCGGCGATCTCGTCCCGGTTGATGGCCAGGTTCAGGGCCTTGCGCACGAGCGGATCGAGATAGGGGTTCTTGCCGTCTGTGCCGGTCACCTTGGGCGTCGTTTCCTGCCCCTGGTCCGGCAGCAGGAAGATCAGCAGCGTCGAGGGAGCCGAGGCGAGGTGGAAGCGGTCATCGGCCATGATGCTGTCGAGGCCGTTGATCGGCACGGCATTGATGACATCGACCGAACCGCCCAGCAATGCCGCGATACGGGCGCTGTTGTCGGGCAGCGCCTTGATGGTCACGGTGTCATAGCCCGCCGGCGTGCCGTAATAGTCGGGGTTGGCTTCGAGTACGATCTCGACGTCGGGCGTGAACGTCTTGACGGTATAGTGGCCGATGCCGGCCGAAATGCTGCCATCGTTGAAGCCATTGGTATCGAGCCAGTTGTCGTTGCCGCAGGTCTGCTCGTCATAGGTCAGGGTGGCGCCGGTCGGATTCTCCACGATGCCGATATTGGAGAGGCTGCGCATCAGGTTGGGATCGGGCGCCTTGGTGACGATGGTGAGTTTGCCGTCGCCGGCATCGCTTACGCCGGCAATGGTGGAGATGAAGCTCGAATAAAGGCCCGGGCTGTTGGGCACGTTGCGGACGCGGCAGAGCGAGTAGATCACGTCATCGGCGCCCAGCGCCTCGCCGCTGGCGAATTTGGCATCGGCCCGCAGCGTCAGCGACCAGGTCGTGTCATCCACGATCTCCCAGGCGCTGGCCAGGCGCGGCTCGAGCGAGCCATCGACGCCGTTCGCATAGGACAATGCGTCCGAAATGTTCTCGCGCAGGTCGAAATTGAACCCGGCGCGATGGAAATGCGGATCGGCCGAGGTGGCGATGGCCGCGAGGCCAACCTTGAGTTCGGCGGCCGATACCTGCATGGCGGCAAGCGATGTTGCTGCCAGAAGGCTCGCGCCGATGGCTTTGGACAATAGGCGAAACACGTTATCCTCCCTGTAATGCCCTTGTGGGTCTTGCCGGGACGCTAGGGCCTCGGTCCCGCACAAAAAAGGCAATCTTTCTGCCTACGCTTGAGTTTTTCTCAACGACTATCTAGGCTTCGCCTGACGGTGGTGCCGGGGCGACAGACGTGACTGACAAGGCTGGACGAATGCTGCCGCCCATGACCGCGCTTCCGGTTTTCGAAACCGTGGGACGCTGCCTCAGCGTGGCCAGGGCGGCCGAGGAACTTCATCTGACACCCGGCGCCGTCAGCCGCCAGATTCGCAACCTTGAGACATTCCTCGGCGTCAGCCTGTTCGAGCGCGCTCACCGGCGCATCGTCTTCACGCCGGCCGGCGAAGCCTATTGGGCCAAGATCCACGCAGCGCTGGGCGAGGTTCGGGACGCGACCAGGACCGCATCGGTCGAGGCCGCGCGGGGCCCGCTGATCGTCGCGGCACCGCGCATGTTCCTGCAGAAATACGTGATGCCGGCCTTGGGCGGCCTTTACGCGCGATATCCCGACATGGCGGTGAACTTCGTGGCCAGCACTGACAATATTGCCGGCCTTGACGGCGCCATTGCCGTCAGCCCGAAGCCGCGCCCCGGATACATCATCGACGAACTGGCCGATGCCCATCTCTCGCCGGTCTGCAGCCCCGCCTATCTCCGGGAAGCGCCGCCGCTCGATACCGTGGACGACCTGGACCGCCATACCCTGCTGCGCTCGGCCGAATATATACGGAACTGGGAGCGCTGGCTGGGGGACCGGGCGTCACGCGTGTTCTCCCGCGCGCGATGCATCGACTTCGAGAGCCCGGGGCTGGAGTTGACGGGCGCCGTGGAGGGGCTGGGCATTGCCATCGTCCGTCTTTCGCTCGTGCGGGACGACCTCGCGGACGGCCGCCTCGTCGCCCTGTTCAGCGAAGAAACCGTGCGCGAGCACTATGGCTTCGTCTTCTCCGAGATCAAGCTGCGCTCCACCCGCTTCAAGCAGTTCCGGGTCTGGCTCAGGGAAGCGGTAAAGGCGCGTTGATGCCGGCGAAGGCGTGACCCGGGCTGGTTCGACCTGGCGATGGGAGATCGCTGGGGGGTGCCAGGATCCTCAGCCGGACAACCTGCAACCGTTGAAATTGAACTGCATTAATGACGTGCGGCTGCTGTCCCCGCGTAAAATCTCTTCTGGTGCGGAACCGACGGACTGTCTCCGGTCAGACAAGGCGGCCACCAGCCAATGCTTCGAACCTATTACCCCGGGGAGGCCGGCAGGCTTCCGCTAAGAAGCGGACATTGTGGTCAGCGCCCCCACTCCAATCATCCGGAAGGCCTGGGCTGACGTCCAAAGGCGAACCGTCTGCCTGATCGCCAAGCTGTATCAGTCGGGGCGCTTCAGCCTATGATCCTGTGCGGACGAAATCGTAGACCGCTGTCGTCCGGCAATCGGCCATGCCAAGCATGGCAAGGGCGGAGGCATTGGCGCCGTTCGCCGCGGCAATCCGTATTTGCATCGACGCCGTCGCCCGTTCCGGCGTCAACAGGGTCGAGGTCAGCGCGCCGGTCACGCTCAGAACAGGATTGGCTTCCAGTTGCAGGTGGCCGACGAATTGACCCGGTGACCGTTCCGACCATCGGACCAGCGCAGAGCTGTCTCCGACGCTGAGTTTGGCCGGATCATAGCGTCCACCCCAGGCCACCCGCCTTTGCATCACCATGCCCACCACGACCGGGCGCACCATCTCGTCGACTTGGGGCGGGCATCCGGTGACGGCCTGCACCTGCACCGTGCCGGTCCAGACACCGTCCAGCGGCTGGATGGGATCGAACAGGGCGATCTCGCAGCGGCCAATGCCACCCGCCGCCTGATGCACTTGATCCGGGCTGAGCGGCGAGAGATAGGATTTCCCGCCGATGCTCACATAGGTCATGCTGACCGCATTGGCCGGAATGTCCGGCCCGAGCAGGAAAACCAGATCGTCGGCGGTCAACGCTGTAAGGGTGCAGACGCAGCCACCGCCATCGCATTTGGCGACAACAAGCTTTTCGCCGGTCGGTTGCGCCGATGCCGGCGAGGAGAGAAGGGCGGCGAGAAACGCCAGGACGAACAGGGGCCGCATCGTCCTACTCCGCCGCCAGTTGGGGTGCGATCAGATCCAGCAGGTTCACGCCATCCGGCGCAGACAACTCCACGCCCTCAATGCGGCCCGCCAGATCGCTCGACAGAGCGGCCTGGGTGGCAGGCCCGGCCTTGGCCGCTTCCAGCGTAGCGCGCAGGATGTGGTAGGCCCGCAGGTCCTCTGCTGCCATCATTTCGCTGCGGCACAGGCGGCCGGCGGGAATGTTCTCACAGGGACCGAGCATGGCGTCCCATTGACGCGGATTGAGGGCGATCATGGTCTCGTCTCTGTCCGCACGCTCAAACATGGTGAACACCTCGCCCGTATTGACCCCCGCCGCCGTCGCCAGAAAAACGGGCTGCTGCATGCTCCAGCCAATGGGCAGGCCGAGTTGCAGTCCGGTTTCGTCGTCGTGTACGAAGCAGGGCAGATCGCCGTCGCAGACCCGGCTGTCGCCTGCCTGGGTCGCGCCAAATCGCGGCTGGGCAATCACGGCCGGATAAGCCATGCCTGCCGAAACCTGCAGCACGCCGAGATAGGTGGCGCCGGTCGCGCCATCATGCCGGCCGCGGATCAGCCAGGCGCCGGGATCGAGTCGGGTTCGCCAGACACCGGGCGCGGCGTCCATGCTTTCGATGACAGGGCTGTCCTGCCCGCCGATGGGGAAAGCGGCCCAGCGGCTAAACGCCCCTTCATAGACACCGATGATCTCCACCGGAACCGGCGCATCGGGGGCGCTGGCCGGAGCATCTTCCCCGCTTGGGCTGAGCTCGGCCGAATAGGGTATGATGAAGTGGTTTTCCGCCCCGGGCTCAACACGGATGCGCCCGGCAAAGACCTGATCGCCGGCATCGCCCAGTACGTCATACTCGCCGGGCAGAAAGTCGGCATGGACTGGATCGGGCGTGCCATCGGACAGGGCCCAGGCCTCCGGCGGCAGGTTCTGTCCCGGCACAGGCACGGCCGACCAGACCACACTGAATCCCATACCGGCCATATCCGCCGCCAACGTTACCGGGACAGACGAAGCCTGGGTTTGGGGGACAACGGCATCTGCCGGTAGAACTTCTATGCCACGCGTCGCAATCACCTCGGTATCGGCCAGCTTGTAGCGCAGTTCGTAGTGGCCCGGCTCATCGGGCATGGTTATCACGACCGGGTTGTTGTCTCGCACATACGCGTATGAGAGGTAGCTGTCGCTGCCCCGCTCGGCGAGCTGGATATTGTCATAGTCGGCATCCGGCCCCGTCCAGGCTATGGCGACTTCACTACCTGCCGGAACCTGATCGGGAGCGGACATGGACACACCAGCCTCGGTCACGGTAATCGCGCGAGTAGCGATGACGACCTGGTCGCGGAACTTGTAGCGCAGTTCATACTCGCCAGGCTCGCCCGGCATCAGCAATTGAGCCGGTTCACCTTCGGCGACATAGACATAGGTCCAACGTTCACCGTCGCCCGACAGACCAATTTCGATGACATCGAGTTCCATCGCCGGACCGACCCAGTTAATGGTCACGGTTTGGCCGGCCGACGCGGTTGCCGGTGCATCCAGGCTTGCTTCCGGCAACGGTTCCTGAGGTACATACGGGCGAACCAGCATCAGCACCCCATCCTTGATGCCCGAGGCCCAGCCATCGCCGATGGCATAGGCGCTATAGTCCATCTCCGTGGAGGCGCCAAAGGTGAAGCACCGCGCAGCTTCGACGAAATAGCTCCCCGCCGGCTCATAGCGCCAGGCCGCACACTGCCCGTCACCGGTACAGATTGCGGCGCATTGCTCCGGCGTTCCGTCCCCAGGAAAGTCATATGCAGCCAGCGAACTGTCGGGCGCGCCGGTTGTCTGGCCGGTAGGGGAAATGCCGATTTCGGGCATCATGGCTGCACCGGGGAAATAGGTCCGTTGCGTCGGCGGCGTTTCCTGCACAGGCGCGGATGCCACGCTCTCGAGCAGGGCTCCCGAAAGGTCATCGGCATCGGCTGCATCAAAGTAGCGGCCGCCAGTTCCGCTGGCGAGACAGGACACCTGTGCGCTTTCGGTCTGGGAGAGACCCAGGCCGATCACATGGGCGGTGAAGTTGAGGCCCGCCTGCTCCAGTTCGTTTGCCAGCGCACAGGGATCCGCATTGCAGGTTTCCAGCCCGTCGGTCACCAGGACGACTGTCGCGGCATCTTCGGTATAGTGCAGCGCCTCGGCCGCCTGCCGCACGGCATCGGACAGTGGCGTCTTGCCAAGGAATCGCATGTCGTTAACTGCCTGGGAAATGGCTGCCCCCGTGCCGGCCGCTGGTGGCACCATGAGTTCGATATCACCGCAATTACCCTTTTCGCGGTGGCCATAGGCGATCAGGCCGATTTCCTGCTCTGCCGGAATCTGCGCCAATACTGCGCCAACGGTTTCACGGGCAATTTCGAGCTTGGCCCGGCCTTCGATCTGGCCCCACATGGAACCGGAGCCGTCCATGACGATGATCGTTCGCTGCGACTGCGCCATGCCGGGCGTTATGCCCGGGCCGAGAACAAAAAACAGGGCCAGAACGAGCCATCTCATGCGGTAGCCTCCTCAATGTGGGGGGAGACTACTGAGTACGGGTGCGAGCCCGCATGTACCAGTTGGTATAGGCGATGCCTGTCAGGCCAGTCCGGCCCTGGCGGCATGCTCCGCCGCCCGCGCATAGACCAGGCCGGCATGAGTCAAGGGCAAGGTATGGCCAGCGTCCTCAATGAGCGAGAAGCGGCCGGCGGGAAGGCTGGTGGCAAAATGCTCGACGGCCTGCCGGGACACTGTGCGGCTTCGAGCCCCATGCAACAGGTCGACCGGCACTGGCACCGTGCCAGCCCATTGGCTCCAGTTCAGGTTGGTCAGCAGCATGTCCTGCCGGAACCCCCGCGCATCCTGCGCAGCAATCAGGCGAAATGTACCATCAAGGGCAGCGGCATAGTGCGGCTGGGCCCAGGTTTCCCGGTCGAAATCGCAGCCGCCGAAGAAGAGCTCGGGTAAGATGGAGACACCCTGCCGATGCACCTGCGCCATTCCGAGAGTGACAAGCATATCCATGAGTTTTGGAACGCGCTGGGCCGCCCAGGCATGTATGCGGTGCGCCTTCGGCATGTCAGCTGTCTGCGACCACGATAACATGGGTGGAGTCGCTGGAGCGGCCACTATTGCGGCGATGCGTTTCGGCGCCAGAATTGCCAGCCGGCAGGCCACGATGGTGCCGATGTCATGCGCGATCAGAACGGTGCGCTCGACCCCGTTCTGGTCCATCATGAACAGAACATCGCGGGCCATCGCCTCGATCTGATCTCGCGCCAGTGACATGTCGGTCCGGCCATATCCCGGCTTTTCCGCCGCCAGGATGCGAAGCCCGGCGGCGCTGGCGATAGCGCGCTCGGCCGCGGTTTCACCAATGCCGAAAAGCGCGCCATGAACGAGGACCAACGGCAAGCCATCTTCGCGGCCGAAGGCCCTGACACCGATCGTGCGGTTGCCATGGCTGACCGTCGACAATGCGAGCGGGCTCTCGTGGCGGGAGGGGCCTTCCGGGTATGGTTGCTGCAATTGGCTCCAGGCGGAGTTGGCCGCGGCAACCAGCGCGACAGCCTGGGACTGCGTTCCCACCCCCAACTTGGCAAGAACGGCCTTGATCTGCTGGCGAATGGTGCCCAACGAACGCCCCTCGCGCACGGCGATCTCTTCGGCGCCATGTCCCGACATCATTGCATCGAGCACGACGCTTTCGCGCACCGTCAGTCCGAAGACCAGGCGCAGGTTGCCCAGGAGACCCTCTGGCCAGGCCCAGCTGACGATGGTGAGAAGATAGGCATCGCATTCGACCAACTGACGTCCTGCCAGGACCAGCCGGCGCCGGTTTGCGGCGTGCCCGCCAACCAACATGGACGCGCCACCGCTGGCATTGCGGCAACGATCGACAAAGCCAGCATAGTCCGCTCTGGTCAATCCGAAGGCGCCGACCGTGTCGCCAGAACCGACACCGAAATCCCGTGAGGCAGCCGCGTTTGCCGCCAGCACCAGCCCACTTGGCGACAATACGATGGCGGCGGCGGTAAACGCGTCCACGGCGGCCTTGATCGCGAGCCTGCGAACCGTGAGCGAACGATTGAGTACGTGCCGTGTCTGCGCCAGATAGCGTGCCGCAAGCGTTGCCAGCGCATCATCCTCATGCTCGAAGCGCTCCGCGAGAGAGCCCACAAGTTCATGAAACCCGGTGCCCGGGTCGCCCTCACGGATTTGCTCGCGCAGATCGAGTATTTCCGCAACGAGGTCGGCGGACGATTTGTCGCTATAATCTGCACGCTTCATACAAATTCGGCCCGATTAGAGCTCCATGCTGCAATGAACTCAAGCCGAACCGTCATGCCAATGCAAGCGACATTGGCGATATTGCGTGCGAGGCAGCGCGGTGCCTGGCTAGAGGGCGCCACCTTGCTGGGAAAGCCCTCCACTCGCACGCGGAGAGGTTGGACGCCAATCGGCAGCCTTGTTCTTGATCGCGTTGAATTTTTTCGACAGGCCGGACAGTCTCGCATCCCATTCCGGATCGGGTGACTGGCCTTCGATCGTGCGGAAATAGACGTCCATCATGCAGGTGATGGCGAAGGGCTCGATCAGCGCAGCCTTGATCGCCCATGCAAAGATCAGCGCAAAAACGAAGCCGCCGGCCGACCAGGCGCCGGGAATGAGCCACACCAGGGCTGCGGCGGGCGCCAGCATGACCAGGAATACAAGGAATGACAGGCCGTAGACAATCAGCGTCAGCCAGGCTGCATTCTTGAGCATGGGCTTGTAGTTCTGCCCATAGAGCACCAGTGCCGTCCGGGCCGATTGCCAGGGATTGGTCGAGCCAGTGCGGATGGCATGGGCCAGGATCACCTCGTCGACGAAGCCGACCGCTATATTGAGGAAGGCGCGCAATATGCCCGTCAATTGTTGCAGTCCGGGAATGGGCAGGAAGGAAGCAATGCCCTGGACCAGGCCGGTAATCGCCCCCAATACCCCCTTGACGAGTTGGTCGATGGCGAACAGCACGCTGGCTTCGCCAAAGCGTTGTCTGACCACCGTCGCCGCGTGGGTGACCTGAGACTGTCCACCTGGCAGAGTTCGCCCGTCGAGCAGTTCGACCAGCACCGCTATGTGGCCCGCCTTGACGATGTACAGAATGTATTCGCGCAGGAAATAGAGCACACCGGCGGTCAGCCCGAAGCCGGCCGCTCCGCCCCAGAAGATCGAAGACGCCTGGAAATCGTCGTCGCCAAACGCCCCTACTCCCCAGCCAATGCCCGCGCCCGCACCGGTCACGATGACATAGGCTGCCGCAATGCCGAAATAAACGGCCGCGCGCAGCACAATAAAAGGCATAGTCCTTCCCATGAGCCCCAGCGAACGCGTAATCGAGAAATCCCACATTATCGGCCTCGCGGAGTTGAAGCGCTGGCGGCAAGCTCGAGCATGCAGGTGATCCCTTTTAGCATTGTGAAATTGGTCTCTCCGGGCGCCGACTGCCCCGCTTCAAAGAAGCGCCGTTCGCGAATCAAAGCTAGAGCAAGTGCTGAGACCTGTGCATGCCCAAAATGGTATATGAGCATCGATAGCCGACTGTCGGCTTAGCCTCTCAACGTCCTGTCCGACCTGCCCTGTCTGGCGATCGCCTCCGACGCCGTCGAACCAGCCGATCTCAAGGTTCCGCACGGCTGGGACATGGGGCAGGTGCGGCGCTCAATGTTCGGCTTCGGCCTCGTCAGTTCCCTGTTCGATTTCGTCACCTTCGCCTTCCTGCTCTACGTCGCGCAGGGCGAGGCAACAGCGTTTCAGACCGGCTGGTTCGTGAAATCGCTGCTGCCCGAACTGGCTCCATCCGGCACCGCAAGGCGCACGGCCCCTGCCGGGTTGAACCGGTTATTGCCGCGTGTCAGGAGGAGCGGCGCTGTCGACGTCCACTCCATCCACCAGCGTGTCTCCGGGATGGGTGATAACGACATCCCCTGGGTCCAGGCCACTCAGCACTTCGCCGAAGTCGGCATTTCGCTGGCCCAACTGGATGAGGGCAAGCTTGGCCTTGCCGTCGATGACGCGGAACACGGCCCATTGGTCCGCGTCCCTGAACAGGGCACCGATGGGGACCAACACCCGGTCCTTCCCCTCCCAGACGACGATATCGGCGACGACCCGGAAGCCGTGTCCCAGCCGCGACCAGACCTGGGGTGGATCGAGCAGGTCGAGGACCACCTCGGTGCGTTGCTCCTCGATGCCCAGGGCACTGACTTTGGTCACCGCAGCGGGGCTGATGCTGCTGACGCGTGCCTGCAACGGCTCACCACCCCAGTTCCTGATCGTGGCAGGCGCACCCACCGTGATCCGGACGGCGTCGAAAGACAGGACCTGCACCACAACCTGCATGTTGACGGGATCCCCAACTCCATCAGCGGCATGCCTGGCTGCACGGCCTGTTCGCTTTCGGTGAGAACTGTGAGGACTTGCCCGGCAATGGGGCTCGGCACATCTGCGCAGCATTGACCCGCCGGCGTGGCGGCGCTGCCCTGGATGAGCGTCGCGCGGGCGCTCTCGAGATCCTGCTGGCGCATGGCAAGCGTTGCTTGCGCAACCTGGACATCCCGATTTGCCATCGAGAGGGCAAGGGTGGCCTGCTCATTGACCTGCGCGGAGACGACGCCACGCTCGGCAAGGGCTGCCTTTCGGGTCGCATCGGCATCCGCGTAACCGGCGCGCGCCTGCGCTTCCGACAGCGACGCCTCGGCCAGCTGCACGGCGGCCTCCGCTGCTGCAACGGCGGCCTCGGCGATCAGGCGCGAGCGCTCATCGAGCAGGCCGGGCGGCGCCGGTTCGATCACGGCGACGGTCTGACCCAGGGTGACAGGATCGCCGGCGTGGATATCGACGCGCACCAGCCGGCCGGCGACCGGCGCCGTCACACGATAGACCTCCCTGATGCGCGAAACGCCTTCTTCCTCAACGGTGACGGCGAGGCTGCCGCGCTCGATCACGGCCACTTCCACGGCCACCGGCCTGGGCCACAGGGCCCAGGCAGCACCGGCCAGAATGAGGGCAATGACAGCCATGCTGATGATGCGTCCCACCATTTCTATTCCCTCGTCTTGAGCACGGCGATCATGTCGAGGCGGTCAATCCGCCGCCGAACGATCAGGCCAGAAAGCCCCGCCGCGGCAATCACCACGGCGGTGGAGTACACGAACACGCTCGGCTCGAGCACCAGGGGCATGGTGAAGAGCTCGCTCGAAAAGCTGCTGACCATGCCGCGCGCCAGGCCAATCCCGAGCAGCCAACCGATGGGCTGGGCGAGCAGCGTCACCATGGCGATCTCGGCCAGCAGCAGCATCGACACTTCGCCCCGGCTGAAGCCGAGCACCCGCAGGCTCGCCATTTCGCGCCCCTGTTCGGAGAGCGATATGCGGGCAAAATTGTAGACCACGCCAAAAGCGATGACCCCAGCCATGGCCAGGAGCACGCCGATCATCACGAACATGTTCTGCGCCATGGTCTCGCGGAAGCGCTCGAGTGCGACCGAGCGGAGGCTGATCATGCCCAAGGCCGGTGTCGCCTTGAGCGCGGCGAACAGCTCCGATTGCTGCCTTTCGTCGATCTCGACATTGACGCCCGATATCTGGGGCGAGCGGCCCAGAAGCGCGTCGAGGGCCTCGATGTCCATATAGACGGCGAGGCCGAGATAGCCCTCGATCAGGCCTGTGACACTGACGGCATACACTCGCCCGTCGCCATCGAGCGGTCTTATCTGCACACTGTCGCCGGGGCCGACCCTGAGCAGCCGGGCGAGCGACCGGCTGACGATCAGCCCGTTATCAGGCAAAACGACAGGCCGAAGTTGGTCATCGAGCAGCCGGGCCTGATCGCTCCCTTTTGCATAGGCCGTGAGACCGACGCGCCGGCTGACCGGACCCTTGCTAACCTCGACGCCCAGGCCTGCAAAGGGCTCTGCCGCCAGGACACCCGGAAGCCGGGCGACCTCGTAGAGGGCTGCGGCCGGCTTGGAGCCGAGGAAGGTAATTGTCCCGTCCTGCCGTTCCGTGCGGTTGAAGGTGTAGTCGACCATGTAGTTGATGGCGCCCACCGACCAGAGCGAGCCGATCAGGATTGCCGTGGCCAATGCCAGGCCCACCACGCCGCCGGCGGTTCGCCAGGGCCAATGCAGCAGATGCCGCGAAACGATGATCCAGCGCTGCGGCGTGTCGAACCAGAGCGGATTGCGGGCACCCAGTATCCGGCGATAGACCGGCGGGGCGGGCGGCGCCATGGCCACGGCCGGTGGCAGCCATGCCGCCTGGCGGACGGCGCGCACCGCGCCCAGGACGGACGCGCCCATGGTCACCGCGGCGGCAATGACATAGATGGCCGGGTCGCGGCTGAAGGTCAGCACCGGGAAGCTGTAGTAGCGCGCATAGAGCACGGTGAGCGCATTGCCGGCCCAGATGCCGAAGCCATAGCCGACGACAATGCCGAGCACGGCGATCAGCAGCACGAACTCGACATAGTGCCAGGCGATGCTCCAGGAACTGTAGCCCAGCGCCTTGAGCAGGCCGATCTGCTCCCGCTCGAGGGCAATGAGGCGGGTCAGTGTCATGTTGACGAGAAACGCCGCCACGACGAGGAAGATGGGCGGCAGCACCGCACTCATGCCGCGCAGCTGCGTCAGTTCGGCATCGAGAAAGACGTGCGAGGTCTGCTGGCTGCGTCCATAGGCGCCCTGCCCGCCATAGGGGGCAAGCAGGCGATCGAGCTCTTCGATGACACTGTTCACGGCAGCACCGGGCGCCAGCTTGAGGGACATCGCATTGAAGGCGCCGGTCAGGTCATAGGTCGCTGCGACGATGGTCTCGGGCATCCACAGGACCCCGAACCGGCCCTCGCTGGGCATGATTTCGCCCGGCGTCATGGCGTAGATATAGTCGGGTGCCAGCGCGATGCCGGTGATGGTGACCAGGCGGCGCGTGCCGTTCATGATGACATTGAGGCGCGAACCGGGCACCAGGCCCCGCGCCTTGGCGAAGACTTCGCTCACGACCGCTTCCGATGACTGGCCGACTTGGGGGAGCCGGCCACTGCGCAGGTGCAGCTGGTTGAGCGGCTGGGGGCCTGCCGGAAGGGAAATCAGGAGCACCGAGGCCGGCTCTGCAAGGCCCTCGATGTCGGCGGGGGCGAGCCTGACGATGCGTGCGTCCACGACCAGGACGCCGTCCAGCTCGCCGATCGCCGGAAGCAGGGATCGCGGAGCTCGCGCCACGCTGGCGAAGATATCGGCGAAATTGTTCCGCGCGTAATAGTCGGCCCGTGTCTTTTCCAGGGACTGATACGTGCCCATGCCGATGATCAGCGCCGCCACCCCGGCGGCGATCACCAGGCCGATGGACGCCGCTTGGGCCCAGAGGCGCCGCAATTCCCGCAACAGTTTGATGTGCAGCGCGTTCATGGCCCTCACCAGCTTATGGCGGAAGCCGGGAGACGTGTCTGGTTCGTCTCCACTGAAGCGATCCGCCCATTGGCAAAATTGATGACGCGATGCGCGATCCCGCGGATGGCCACGTTGTGGGTGATGACCAGCGTCGTCGTGTCGAACTCGGCGTTCACGCGCAGGAGCGCCTCCAGGACAACGACGCCAGTCTTGGAATCCAGCGCGCCGGTGGGCTCGTCGCACAGCAACAGGTCGGGCCGCTTGGCGATGGCGCGCGCGATGGCAACCCGCTGCTGCTCCCCTCCGGAAAGTTGCGCCGGAAAGTGGTCCATTCGGTCAGCAAGGCCAACCAGTTCGAGCGCCTCTTCGGGCCGCATGGGCCTGCGCGAGATCTCGGTGACGAGTTTCACGTTTTCGCGGGCCGTCAGGCTGGGAACCAGATTGTAGAACTGGAAGACAAAGCCGACATGATCGCGACGATAGCGGGTCAACGCCGCTTCGCTGGCCTTGGCCAATTGTTGGTCCAGAAACCAGGCTTCGCCCGAGGTCGGGGTGTCGAGCCCGCCAATGAGGTTGAGAAACGTGGACTTGCCCGACCCCGAGGGGCCCAGGATGACGTCGAACTCCCCGGCCGACGCCGCGAAGTCCACCCGGTCCAGGGCCAGTACCTCGACGTCGCCCATTTTGTAGATCTTGGTCAACCTGCTGGTTTGCAGCAGCGGTTGATGCGGCGGCAAGGTGTGGCCCCCCTCCCCGATTCTCGTGTCTGCTATCGGTTCACCATCGTCAGGGCATTCTGCCCGGCGTTGCGAACCTGTCATTGACCGTTGTCAAACGACAGCAATAGCGCCGGCCGGCGGCGGAGAAGGTTTGTCAGTTGGTGGAAAGCCTCACATTTCAGCTGCCAGTCGTTGGCAAAGCGAGCCGGCTGCTTTCGGGGTCTTTGCCAAGGCTAGCCGAATGTTGAAATGGGGTCGGTTCAGACCAGCGGCCAAGCGCCCCATTCGGCCGTTCGGCGATCCTTCGCGCGCTCCTAACGCGGACATTGCCGGATCCGCAGATCAGCGCCCAAATTGGGTGGGATGGGGACTGGCCGCTCTTTGACTTCGGTACTGAAAAGTGGACTGAATTGCTTGGCCTACCGATGATGGGTCACATCGCTCGACCCGGCAGCTTGCATGCGTCCAATCCTAATCGGCGCAGTAGATGCCGTAGAGCGTCGCCAAAATGCGCCGCACTTCGTCTGAAGCGAGAGCGTAGTTGATCTGCTGACCGTCACGCCGAGTTGTCACAAGGCCCCAAGCCCTCAGTTTGGACAGGTGCTGGGATAGCGGAGACTGTCCAAGCTCAACCCTCTCGCACAGTTGCCCGACATTGAGCTCGCGCTCCAATAGGTTGCACAGGATCAATAGCCGTTTTGGATTGGCCATCGCGGAAAGGAGTTGAGACGCCCGATCGGCATTCTGCTCCATAGTTTCAAGATTCATATTGATCATATTAGTAGTTACGTATATACGAACATTCGCTGATAACGCTTATGCCCCCTTTTCAGGCGGTTTTCAAGGAGTTCGTGATGCATCCCAATGTTGGACCTGCCGACCGCATCCTCAGAGCAATCCTCGGGTTGGCTCTCATCGCTATCGCCTTCATCCCTGCCTTGCCCCTGTTTGGCAGTCCGGCGCTGCAGGCCATCGCGATCATAGTCGGTCTCGTTCTCCTGGCCACCGCGCTTGCGCGCTTCTGTCCGCTCTACCGCCTGTTGGGCTTCTCTACGTGTAAGGTATGAATTGATGACTGAGTTTACCCCGGTGCTCTCGCTCTTGGGCGGCGCACTGATCGGCCTGTCGGCTGTTCTGCTCATGGCCTTTCATGGCCGCATTGCCGGCATGACGGGCATCCTGACGGGCCTGTTGCCGCCCGTTACCTCGGACTGGGCCTGGCGGGCCGCCTTTATCGCCGGTGCGATTGTGGCGCCCAACCTGGTATTGAGTTTCTCCGACCATTCCATCGTCTTTTCCAGCCCCACGCCTTTGCCCTGGGTGATCATTGGCGGCCTGATTGTCGGTGGCGGCGTCTATTTCGGCTCCGGCTGCACTTCCGGGCACGGTGTCTGCGGCATAGCCCGCCTGTCGCCGCGTTCGCTTGCGGCCACTGCCACCTTCATGGCGACCGCCGTCGCCACTGTTTTTGTTATTCGTCACCTCCTGGGCGGCTTCTGATGCAGCGTACTCTTCTTGCCGGCGTGATCGGCCTCATTTTCGGCACCGGCATTGCCCTGTCCGGCATGGCCAACCCGGCCAAGGTTCTCAACTTCTTCGATATCGCCGGCGCCTGGGATCCGTCCCTGGCCTTCGTGATGGGCGGCGCCCTGTTGGTGACAGCGATTGGCTATCGCCTGGTTCTCCGCCGCGACAGGCCGGTTTGCGAGGCAAAGTTCCACGTGCCGACCAATCGCAAGCTCGATCTGCCGCTGATTGCCGGCTCTGCCGTGTTCGGGATTGGCTGGGGCATTTCCGGCTTCTGCCCGGGCGGCGCCATCCCGGCGCTGGGCCTCGGAGAGGCCTCGGCCTGGGCCTTTGTCGGCGCCATGCTGGTCGGTATTTTTGCCGCCCGTTCCATTCGTCTTGCCCACAGCCAGCGCCTCGCGCAGGCCGCCTGACCTCAACTTTGAAAGGAGCTTGAAATGAGCACCATTCCCTTCACCACCGACCTGACCTTGAAGCCGGAAGTGACCGCCTTCTTCGATGCCCCCACCAATACGATTTCCTATGTCGTCAAGGACCCAGGCTCCAAGGCCTGCGCCGTCATCGATTCAGTGATGGATATCGATTACGCGGCCGGGCGCATCACCTATGATGGCGCCGACCGGATCATCAACTTCATCAAGGACCATGGCCTTGAGGTCGAATGGCTGATCGAGACCCATGTCCATGCCGATCACCTTTCGGCTGCGCCCTACATTCAGTCCAAGCTCGGCGGTAAACTCGGCATTGGCGAGAACATCACCGTGGTTCAGGACACGTTCGGCAAGATCTTCAATGAAGGCACCGAATTCCAGCGCGATGGCAGCCAGTTCGACCGGCTCTTCGCCGATGGCGACAGCTATCAGATCGGCGGCATGACCGTCCACGCCATGCACACGCCCGGCCATACGCCGGCCTGCATGACCCATGTTGTTGGCGACGCAGCCTTTGTCGGCGACACGCTATTCATGCCCGATGGCGGCTCGGCCCGCGCCGATTTCCCCGGCGGCGACGCGCGGGTTCTCTATCGCTCGATTCAGCGGGTGCTGTCGCTGCCGCGTGAAACGCGCCTCTTCATGTGCCACGACTATGGTCCGAACGGGCGCGACATTCAGTGGGAGACCACGGTGGGCGACGAGATCGACCACAATATCCATGTCGGACATGGCACGGACGAGGACACCTTTGTCGCGATGCGCGAAGCCCGTGACGCCACCCTCGCCATGCCCAAGCTGATTATCCCCTCGCTGCAGATCAACATGCGTGCGGGCCAGCTGCCACCCAAGGACGAGGACGGCAGGACCTATCTCAAGGTGCCGGTCAACAGCCTCTGAGAGAAGGCACCCAGAATGTTTTCCTTTTTCAAATCCCGGAGCAATCCCATGAATATCCGCAAGCTCGACGACGACTTCTCCGTCACCGCCCAGATCACCCCGGAACAGGTCAAGACCGTTTCGAACGCTGGCTACAGATCGATCGTCTGTGCCCGCCCCGACAATGAGGAATTTGGCCAGCCCAGCTTCGACGAGGTGGCGCGCGCTGCAGAGATTGAAGGTCTGCAGATCGTCCATATCCCCGTTTCGGGCGGTCTTGGCGAAGGGCAGATCATCCGGTTCCACGAGGCGTGGGAACGGATGCCCAAGCCTGTCCTTGGCTATTGCCGCTCCGGTGCCCGTGCCGGCAGCCTTTATGCCACGCTGAGCAAGTGATTGCAGGGTTCGGCCTTCGCGGACGAACCCTGACAGATAGAGTTTCCGATGCGCCTGAAATCCTACTTTCCCATCCTCGACTGGGGTCAGCGTTACAATCGCCAGACCTTGACCAGCGATCTGATCGCGGCGGTCATCGTGACGATCATGCTGATCCCGCAATCGCTCGCCTATGCGCTGCTGGCCGGCCTGCCACCGGAAGTGGGTCTCTACGCGTCGGTTTTGCCGCTTCTCGCCTATGCGATCTTTGGCACGTCTTCGGCTCTGGCCGTCGGCCCCGTTGCCGTTGTTTCGCTGATGACCGCAACGGCTGTGGGGCGTCTGGCAGCCGAAGGCACGGCGGACTATGCGAGCGCCGCCATCGTCCTCGCCATGCTGTCCGGCGTTATGCTGACCCTGATGGGTCTCTTTCGTCTCGGCTTTATCGCCAATTTCCTCTCGCACCCGGTCATTTCCGGCTTCATCACCGCTTCGGGCCTGATCATCGCGACCAGCCAGGTGGGCGGACTGCTCGGGATCAAGACCGAAGGCCATGCGCTGCCTGAACTGCTGGTCTCGATCTACGAGAATTTCGGGCACATCAATCCCTATACGATGGCCGTGGGTGCCGTTGCGCTGGCTCTGCTCGTCTGGATCCGGCTCGACCTCAAGAACTGGCTCACCCGCTTCGGTCTCAGCAAGGGCACGGCCACCATCATCGTGCGCGCTGGCCCGGTGTTGGTTGTGTTTCTGACCATGGCGTGGTCGGCGGGCATGGATCTCGCCTCTAAAGGCGTCTCGCTGGTGGGCGATGTGCCCCAAGGCCTTCCCATGCTCTCGCTGCCCGATGTAAGCCTTGGTCTGATCGAGCAACTGGCCCTGCCGGCACTGATCATCTCCATCGTCGGCTTTGTCGAATCGATCTCGGTCGCCCAGACCCTCGCCGCCAAGCGCCGTGAGCGCATCACTCCCAATCAGGAACTAATCGGCCTTGGTGCCTCCAACATCGCGGCCGCCATTGGCGGCGGCTATCCGGTGACGGGCGGCTTTGCCCGTTCGGTTGTCAATTTCGATGCCGGCGCTGCAACCCCTGCAGCCGGAGCCTTCACCGCCATCGGTATTGCCGGGGCAACCCTGTTGCTGACCCCGTTCCTCGCCATCCTGCCCAAGGCGACCCTCGCCGCCACCATTGTCATCGCCGTCCTGACCCTGGTGGACTTTTCCATCCTCAAACGCGCCTGGTCATACTCCAAGGCTGACTTTTCCGCCGTGGCAATTACCATGCTGGGCACCCTGCTGCTTGGCGTCGAAACCGGCATTGCACTTGGCGTCGGCACCTCGATCCTGGTCTTCCTCTATCGCTCGTCCAAGCCCCATGCTGCCATTGTCGGGCAGGTGCCAGGCACCGAACACTATCGCAACGTCAAGCGGCACAAGGTCGAAACCGTGCCGGGCATGCTTTCGATACGGATCGACGAAAGCCTTTACTTTGCCAATGCGCGTTATCTTGAAGAGCTGGTGCTCGAGCAGGTCGCCGCCAATCCAGGCATTTCGGATGTTGTTCTGATGTGCTCGGCGGTTAACTCGATCGACATGTCGGCCCTTGAAAGCCTCGAAGCCATCGAACATCGCCTCAGCAATGCCGGCGTGCGCCTGCACCTTTCGGAGGTCAAGGGGCCGGTGATGGACAAGCTGGCCCATACCGACTTTCTCAAGCATCTCTCCGGCGGGGTTCACCTCAGCCAGCATCAGGCGACACTGAGCGTGCTGACCGCCCGCATGTCCGACAGGACTCAGTCGGTCGCCTGAACGGACGGCCGTCAGGTTCAACCAGCGCGTGGACCAAAATATCCGGCCGGCAACGCCGACCAAACGTCGCCCCATTGGCTGCCCGCGACGAGCTTCCTTTGTCAATCCGGGCACGGGTCGACAAGAAGGCGCGCTTGGCCAAGACGCACGCCTCACGATTGAGATCGGCGCACTGGTGAGCCGATGCAGGTCTTCGACATTGCTGACCTGACGGAAAGTGGCCGACCCCACTCTTGAAGGTCGGCCACTGTTGAGCCTGTCGCAATCGACTATTGGGCAACTTCCATCTTGCGAACGGTATTGGTCGACCGTGTCGGCTCGACGGCAATCCGCTTGCCGCTGATGCGGTCGAACAGGTGCAGGTCCGACGGGTTGAAAACCAGCCTGATCTGGCGGCCTTCATAGGGCTCATCGCCGGGCGGCAGGACAACGGCGATCTCGGTGTCCTTGATGGTGCAATAGGCGATGCGCGAACCGCCCAGTTCCTCGACCAGTTCGACAGTTGCAGCAATGCCATCAGCCCCTTCGGGCGCGAAGGTGACCGCCTCCGGGCGGATGCCGACGGTCAGGGGCGAGCCCTCGGAAAGGCCGGCAAGACGAAGGACGGAGCGGCCGGTGGCGTCCAGCGTCACCTGGCCACCGCTGCCCATGGTGGCGTCCATCAGGTTCATCGCCGGGGAGCCTATGAAGCCGGCAACGAAGACCGATGCTGGTTTGCGATAGACTTCCGAGGGCGTGCCGACCTGTTCGATGCGACCGGCATTCATGACGATCAGCATGTCGGCCAGGGTCATGGCCTCCACCTGGTCGTGGGTCACGAAGATCGACGTGGCATTGAGGCGCTTGTGCAGGCGCTTGATCTCGATGCGCATCTGCACGCGCAGCAGGGCGTCGAGGTTGGAGAGCGGCTCGTCGAAGAGAAAGACCTCGGGTTCGCGCACGATGGCGCGGCCCATGGCGACGCGCTGACGCTGGCCACCCGAGAGCTGGGCCGGGCGACGGTCCAGATATTCGGTGAGATTGAGGATGGCGGCAGCCTCTTCGACGCGCCTGTCGCGCTCGGCTACGGGCATTTTGGCGATCTTGAGCGGATAGGCGATATTCTGGCGCACGGTCATGTGCGGATAGAGCGCATAGGACTGG
>CBIGSA010000019.1:0-20787 GCA_966192215.1 uncultured Devosia sp.
CGGTTGCGATAGATTTGGTGGCGTACCCCCTCCTAGCCTCCCCCTGACAGGGGGAGGAACAGATCGAGTATTGGGCGGCATATTGCCCCAGCCACCGCGCGGCTCCTCCCCCTATCAGGGGGGGTTGGGAGGGGGTTATCCGCTGCTTACTTCGCCTTTTTCATCTTCGGCGCCGGCAGGGCATCGGCCGTGGCCTTGACCAGCCCGGCCAGCCAGTCCGCATCGTCCCAGCGGTCGCCGTCGATGAGGAAATACAGCTTGGAGCCGGGATAGGCCGGTGCCTCCACCACCTCCCCGAGATAGGCGCGGCCGGCTTCGGTGGGCTTAATGAAAAGCTGGTCGTCGCACACGAAGGCCATGACCTTGCCATCGCAATAGAGGCCATATTCGCCGAACATTTTCTTCGCCGTCATCGTGCCGGCATCAGCGCTCTGCTCGAGAATATAGTCGACCGTCTTCTGCTGGCTGCTCACATCACCGCCCCGACCTGCCACGGCACGAATTCATTGTCGCCATAGCCCAGATTTTCGGATTTGGTACGCTCGCCCGAGGCCACGCGCAGCAGCAGATCGAAGATCTCCTGGCCTTTGGCTTCGATGGAAACACCCTCGACGATATCGCCGCAATTGACGTCCATGTCCTCGGTCATGCGGGCATACATGTCCGAATTGGTGGCGAGCTTGATGGACGGCACCGGCTTGCAGCCATAGGCCGAGCCACGGCCGGTGGTGAAGGCCAGGATATTGGCGCCGCCTGCCACCTGCCCGGTCGCCGAAACCGGATCGAAGCCGGGCGTGTCCATGAAGACGAAGCCCTTTTCGGTCACCGGTTCGGCATATTCATAGACCGCGGTGAGCGGCGTCGTGCCGCCTTTCGCCGCGGCGCCCAGGGACTTTTCGAGGATGGTGGTGAGACCGCCCAGCTTGTTGCCGGGGCTGGGATTGTTGTTCATCTCGCCATGATTTCGGGACGTATAATCCTCCCACCACTTGATGCGGCTGATGAGCTTTTCACCCACTTCGCGCGACACCGCGCGGCGGGTCAGCAGGTGCTCGGCACCGTAGATTTCCGGCGTTTCACTGAGGATCGCCGTTCCGCCCTGGCGCACGAGAATATCCGCTGCGACACCGAGCGCCGGATTGGCCGTGATGCCCGAATACCCGTCCGAACCGCCGCATTGCAGCGCCAACGTCAGCTCGGAAGCATCGACCGTTTCGCGTCGGGCGCGGGCGGCGACGGGCAGCATTTCCTTGATGCGCTCGACACCCCAGTCGATCATCTTCCGCGTGCCGCCGATCTCCTGGATCGTCATGGTCTGGAACGTATCGGTCTCGGTGAGGCCGTAGCTTTCCTTCATCTTGCCGATCTGGAAGGCCTCGCAGCCCAGACCCACGAGAAGCGCCGCGCCGAGATTGGGATTGGCCGTATAGCCCCACTGGGTGCGGCGGAAAATCTGGTAGCCCTCGCCCGAGAGGTCCATGGCGCAGCCCGTGCCGTGCACGAAGGGAATGACGCCGTCGATATCGGGATAATCGGCCAGGATGCCGGAGCGGTTGATCTCCTCGGCCATGAACTTGGCCACCGTGGCCGAGCAGTTCACCGAGGTGAGGATACCGATATAGTTGCGGGTACCCACCTTGCCATTGGCGCGGCGGTAGCCCTCGAAGGTTGCCCGCTGGGCAACCGGCACCATGTCAGGCGCGATGGCGCCCTCGGCAAAGGCATAGTCATGCGTGAGGCTCCCATCGGCGCCGCCCATGCCGCAATTGTGCTCATGCACCCAGTCGCCGGGCGGAATGGCGTCCTTGGCGAAGCCGATGATCTGGCCGAACTTGATGACCGCTTCGCCGGCACGAATCCCGCGCACGGCGAATTTGTGCCCGCGCGGCACGCGGCGGACAATGGTCACGCCTTGTGGCGTCTCAGTGCCGATTTCGAGATTGGCGAGCGCCACCCCGATATTGTCTTCTGCATTGAGCAGCAGGGTGCGGCCTTGCGGGCGAGTCATGGTTTCGGACATTGGAATTGGGGGACTTTCGCGGTGTCAGGTCTCAACTGCGCTTTACGCCGACCCCGTTTGCGGCCAGATTGCACGCGCAATCGGCAGCGACGGACGTTGTAAAGCACCATTTCACTAACTAACATGTTAGCATGAACAACCATACAAGTCGCTACTCATTTCTGACACGACCTGCCGCGCTGGCGCGGGGCAATGTGACGACCGAAGTGACGAGTGCCATCCGCAATGCCATCGTCACCCTGGCCCTGCCGCCCGGCAGCACGATCGACAAATCGCTGATCTGCGCCGAACTGGGCGTGTCCCGCTTTCCGGTGAGCGAAGCGCTGGCGCGGTTGCAGATCGAGGGATTGGTGGATATCGCCCCGCAGCGCGGCTCGACCGTGTCGCTGGTCAGGCTCGCCGATGTCCGCGAATACATGCTGATCCGCAAGGGGCTCGAATCGGAGGCCCTGCGCGTGCTGATCGGCAGCCACGATGCCGGGTTGATCGAGGCGCTCAAGGCCAATATCGCCGCCCAGCGCGAAGCGGCCGAGCGCGACGATGCGGAAACCTTCCACCAGATCGACGTCGATTTCCACGACATCATCTATCGGTCCATGCGGCTGACCAGGGTCAAGACCATCATCGATTCGGCCCGCGCCAATCTCGACCGCGCCCGAAGGCTCATCATCACGCCGCGCCGCCTCGCGCTGACCATTGCCGAACACCAGGCGATCTTCGACGGCATCCTGGCGCAGGACCAGGCGCAGGCCGCCCGCGCCATCCGCGCCCATATCGACGCGGTCATGGTGGAGCTTTTCGCCTTTGCCCGCGAGCATCCCGACCTGTTTGCCGACGGCGCCAGCCTGGGCAGCGACAGCGACTTCTTCCCCTTCGGTTAGGACCAACCATGCTCAAGAATATTCCGCCGATCCTCGGCCCCGACCTGCTCGGCATTTTGCGCGCCATGGGCCATGGCGACGAAATCGCCATCGTTGACGCCAATTATCCGGCCGATTCGGCCGGTCCGGTGCTGGTGCGGCTCGACGGGGTCAGCGCCACCGATGTGCTCGATGCCATCCTGACGCTGATGCCGCTCGACGATTTCGTCGAGGATGCGGCCTTCTGCATGCAGGTGGTGGGCGATGCCAGCAGGCGCGAGCCGGTGATGGATGCGTTCGAGACCATCGTTAAGAAGCACGAGCCCATGATGGGCCTGGCCTCGCTGGAGCGCTTCGCCTTCTATGAGCGGGTGCGCCAGGGCTATGCCATCGTCCAGACCGGCGAGCGGCGGCTCTATGGCAATATCCTGCTCAAGAAGGGCATCATCCGGCCGGCATAATGCGCCGGGCGAACGGATTGGACCAAACTCGCCCTCGACAGGACTAACATGTTAGCACTATTGGCCTTGTCCGAAGCGAACAGGAAACCCCTTTCATGAAACTGCTCCGCATTGGCGCGCTTGGCGCCGAGAAGCCCGCCATCCTGGCCGAGGACGGCTCGATCCGTGATCTCTCAGGCATTGTCGGCGATATCGGCGGCCAGGCGCTGACGCCCGAAGGGCTGGCCAGGATCCGGGCCACCGATATCGGCGTGCTGCCCAGGCTCGATGCCAGCCAGCGCATCGGCGCCTGCGTCGCCAATGTCGGCAAGTTCATCTGCATCGGCCTCAACTATGCCGACCATGCCGCCGAGACCGGGGCGCCCATTCCGGCCGAGCCCATCATCTTCATGAAGGCCACCAGCGCCATCATCGGCCCGAACGATGATGTGATCATCCCCAAGAACTCGATCAAGCCGGATTGGGAGGTCGAGCTGGGCGTGGTGATCGGCAAGGAGGCCCGTTATGTCGAGGAGGCCGATGCCATGGAGCATGTGGCCGGCTATTGCGTGGTCAACGATGTCTCGGAGCGCCATTTCCAGACCGAGCGCGGCGGCACCTGGGACAAGGGCAAGGGCAGCGACACATTCGGTCCCATTGGCCCCTGGCTGGTGACGCGCGATGAAGTCGCCGATCCGCAGAACCTCAAGATGTGGCTGGAGGTCGATGGCAAGCGCTACCAGAACGGCTCGACCAAGACGATGATCTTCGGGGTGGCGCATGTGGTGAGCTATGTCAGCCAGTTCATGAGCCTGCAGCCGGGCGACATCATTTCCACGGGCACCCCGCCGGGTGTCGGCATGGGCATCAAGCCCGAGCCGGTCTGGCTCAAGCCGGGCAATGTCATGCGCCTGGGCATCGAGGGCATGGGCGAGCAGACGCAGAACGTGAAGGCGTATGGCGCCTGATGCAAAAGGGCTCCCATCGGGGGCCCTTTTTACCGCGAAGCCAGCGAAAAACCCTTCGAGCTGAACGAGAAGAAGCGGTTCAGCAGGCCCGACAGTGGCGGCCAGGTCATGATGTTGACCGCCGTGTCGCGAATGGCGGCGTGAACCGGGCTGGCCGGAACGAACCACTTGGCCATGCGGCGGCCCGCCCGCTGCTTTTCCAGCACCAGCGGCCGCAGGCGCTGCTCGAACCGGGCCAGGCCCGCCGCGATATCCGCTTCCCCATCAAGCACCTGCCCCAGCGCACGGCCACCGGCAAGGGCCAGCGACGCGCCCTGCCCGGCCAGCAGCGACACCGCATAGGCAGCGTCGCCCACCAGCACGGTGCGCTGGTTCTGCCAGTGGGCCATCTCCACCTGCGCCACGACGTCGTAGTAGATATCCTCAGGTCCCGGCGCCGCCGCCAGCGTTTCGGGCAGTACCCAGCCGAGATCGCCAAAGGCGGACTTGAGCCGCGGCAGCGGATCGCGCAGGCGTGCATGACCGGTGTCGCGGATGACGAAGAAGGCCATGATGCGACCGGGATCGACCTCATAAAGGCCAACCATCCGATCCCTAATCGCCATCATCTTGAAATCGCCCGCCAGCATGCTGGCCACGGCAGCGCTCTCGAAGAAATAGGCGGCCGTATGAAAGCCCAGATGGCGCAGGAAACGCTCTTCGGGCCCGAAGGCCAGCCTGCGCACCGCCGAATGAATGCCGTCGGCGCCAACCAGCAGGTCGGCTTCCAGACTGCCGCCATCGGCCAGCGTGACAACAACACCTCTGTCGTCATTGCTCAGGGATGCGATCTCGCTCGAATAATTGAGCACCGCACTGTCAGGCAGCGCATCGTGCAACACCTGCTCGATATCGCCGCGCAGAATGGGGAACAGCTTGCCATCGGCCGCCGCGCCGATCTGCTCGTAATCCATCTGCGAGCCGATGCGGCCGGTGGCGCTGACGAAATCGACCTTGCCGACGCCACGCGCATGCGCCTTGAGGCCGGCGATGACGCCGAGATCCTCGGCCGCCTCATAGCCCGGTCCGAAGAAGTCGAGCATATAGCCGCCGGCCCTGAGGCTCGGCGCCTTTTCCAGCAGGGTTACATCCCAGCCCGCCCGGCCAAGCGCGATGGCAGTGGAAAGGCCAGCAATGCCGGCGCCGGAGATAATGGCTTTCATGACGTTCTGCTTTCTTTCGGGGCAATGGAATCCACA
This sequence comes from uncultured Devosia sp., assembly GCA_966192215.1. Classification (GTDB taxonomy): domain Bacteria; phylum Pseudomonadota; class Alphaproteobacteria; order Rhizobiales; family Devosiaceae; genus Devosia. The sequence goes on from CBIGSA010000019.1 coordinate 5,527, forward strand.
AAGGCAGCCCAGGTTGCTAACTGGCTGTCACGCCGCTCCGGAAAGAGCTGCCGGTGCAAAGCCAGGCCATCACCGGTGATGAGGATGAGCGCAGCGAGTCGGCTGCGTTCGGCTTGAGTGAAGCGATCCGGCGCCAGAAGTTCGAGCGCTTCGACGAAACGCGCTTCGGCCGCTTCGACCAGTTGCGCCAGGCGCCTGCGCAGGTCGGGATCGGACTGGGCCCGCGCGACAAAGGCAAAGTAGGCGCCGGCCAGCGCCGGATCGCCGTCCATCTGCGCCACCGTTTCGGCGCCCAGCGCCAGCAGCCAGTCACGCAACCCCGTGCCCGGCTGCGGCCGCATATTGTCCATACCGAGCAGGAAGAGTTCGAAGGCCGCCAGCACCACGGCATTGAGCGTTTCGAAATGGTGGAAGATATTGGCCTTGCTGACCCCCGCTTCCTGCGCGAGGCTCGCCGCCGTGAGCCCGGCTGCTCCCCCGCGCGCCAGCAGGCGCATGGCCGCCACGATGATCTCGTCACGCTTTCCTGGCTTGGGCATCGTTATCTTCTCCACCAGCGCAACCATACTGACCAACCGATCGGTCAGCAACCCATGGATGTCACTTTTCATGCCCGGGCTGGCTGGACCGGCTACGGACCTATAGGCTGGACCGACACCGGGAGGTTGGCAGCATGGCGCTCAAGCGGATGGACAATATGGGAATCGTCGTCGATGACCTCGACGAGACGGTCGATTTCTTTCTCGAACTCGGCCTCGAGCTCGAAGGACGGGCCGTGGTCGAGGGAGAATGGGCCGGCCGGGTCACCGGGCTTGGGGACCAGCAGGTCGAGATCGCCATGATGCGCACGCCGGACGGCCATAGCCGGCTCGAACTCTCGCGCTTCCTGCGGCCGGCCGCCGTCGCGGACCACCGCGCGGCGCCGGTCAATGCCCTGGGTTATCTCCGCGTCATGTTCGCCGTGGACGATCTTGACGGGACGCTTGAACGGCTCGGCAAGCGTGGCGCCGAACTGGCGGGCGAGGTCGTCGATTACCAGAATGTCTATCGGCTCTGCTACATAAGAGGGCCGGGCGGGCTTCTCATCGGCCTCGCCGAGGAGCTGGCCGCCTAGGGTCTTCTGGCCACGAGGTCGATCTCGACCAGCGCGCCGACGGCCAGCGCCGTTACCCCTACAGTGGTTCGTGCCGGCAGTTTCCCCGCGGCAAAAAAGCTCGGCCACAGGGCATTGAGCGCGGCATAGTCGCGCTCGAACTGGGTGAGATAGATGCGGGCCATGGTGACATGCTCGAGCCCCAGCCCGATGCCGCCAAGCACGATCCTGAGATTGTCGATAACCCGCCGCGTCTGCGCTTCTATCCCCGCCGGCAGGGGCGCATCGGGCGCTGCCGGATCGGTCGGCATCTGCCCCGTGACGAAGACCCACCCATCGCTTTCGACGGCATGGGAAAAGGGGGCGACCGGCCGTGGGCCGCTCGAGATCATATGATACAGCATGTCACTCATAAGACACTCCGGCGTGATAGAGCTTGAGCGTCGCCCTCTTGGCGGCGATAAGTCAATCTTCGGTGGGCGTTGCGCACCGTTCCTTGGAGCGCCAGATTACCGGCTCCAGATTTTGGTGTCGCATCGTGTGCGGAAACCGGTTCCGCTCCGCACGATGCCTTTAGCGCAATGACACGGGGGCCCATGTTCGACATCTTCCACACCGTCTCAGCCTATCTCGAGAGCTTCCTCGATGCCATTTCCGGCAATTTCTGGCTGACCTTCTGGTTCATCTTCGCCGTGGCCATCGGCGAGGCGGTGTTCATCCTCGGACTATTCGTACCCTCGACCCCGGTCCTGCTGATGGCCGGGGGCATCATCGCCGAGGGACGCCTGCCCTTCTGGGAGGTCTATTTCGCCGCCGTGATCGGCGCCATTATCGGCGACGCCATCTCTTATACGATCGGCCATTTCCTCAAGGATTCGATCAAGGAAGTCTGGCCGTTCAAGAACCACAAACCATTGATCGCACGGGGCGAGGTCTTCTTCGCCCATCATGGCGGCAAGGCCGTGTTCATCGGCCGCTTCATCCCCGGTGTGAAGGCCGTGATCCCCGGCGTGGCCGGCATCATGGGCATGAAATACGGGCACTTCACCGTCATCAACGTCACCTCCGCCTTTGCCTGGGCGGCCGCCCATATCCTGCCCGGCATGCTGCTGACCGCCTGGCTCAAGTCGATCGGCCTGTCGCTGGAACTGGTCATCGTGGTCGGCACGCTGATCCTGGCGGCGCTCTTCATCCTGTTGCATTACCACCGCCGCATCCTGCTGTTCTTCGCGCCCTGGCTGGGCGGTTTCGGCCGCTCGATCCAGGCGCGCTGGGGCGCACAGGACGCCGCACACTAGAAGCCAGCCTTCACGAATTGCTGCCTTGCCGCGATCAGGCAAGAGAGTAGGCTCACGCCATGATGCCGCGCCGCATTCTCCGCCTCGGAGCCGTGCTGGCCGCCCTTGCCGGGCCGGTCGCGCCGAGCTTTTTCGTCGCGCCTGCCCAGGCGCAGAGCCAGGCGCAGCAGCTCGATGAGCTCTTTGCCGAACTCAAATTCGCCCCCGACCAGGCCAGCGCACAGCGTATCACCGGCGAAATCTGGACCCTGTGGACCCAACCGGATGACCCGGTGCTGGCCGAGCGCATGGCTGGCGTCCTCAGCCGGCTCGGCATGTCCGATCTCGGCGGTGCGATCGCCCAACTCGACAAGCTGGTGGTCGACTACCCCGACTACGCCGAAGGCTGGAATCAGCGGGCGACGGTCAATTTCCTGCTGGGCCGCTACGATGAGTCGCTGACCGATATCGAGCGAACCCTGCAACTCGAGCCCCGCCATTTCGGCGCCCTGGCCGGCCGGGCGCTCATCTATCTCGAACTGGGACAGCGCGACCTAGCGCTGCTGGCGATCACCGAGGCGCTGGATATCCATCCCTTCCTCGGCGAGCGTGCGCTCTTTCCCGAATTGAACGCCATACCCATCTGACCTTGCAGGCGCCTGCCGCAGAGGTCACATTGGCAGGGCAACCCGTTTGGAACCACCATGACCGATACCGAACTCACCGTGCTACGCGAAGATGGCGCCACGCGCGGCCGCTATGTCATCCACCTGGCCCCCGGCTACGAGGCGGAAATGACCTTCCGCAAGGCGGCCGACGGCACGATCACCATCGACCACACCGGCGTTCCGCCCGAATATGAGGGCCGCGGCATTGCCGCCAGGCTGGTCAACAAGGCCATATCGGATGCCCGCGAACAGGGCTTCAGAATCGTGCCCGTCTGCTCCTATGTCGTCGCCCAGTTCCGCCGCCACCCCGAATGGGCCGACCTGCGTGCCGATCAGTAGCCGTAGCGCACCTCGTCCTGCGTTTCGGCCTTGATGGCGTCGAGCTTCTCCCACGGAATAGTGATGGTCGGCGCGCCATAGGCATAGGCCGAGACCTCGTAGGGCTGGAACTGGATGGTGAGCCCGTAGTCGTTGGAGAGGTCCCAGCGGCTGGGCTCGACCACGATTTCGGCAATGTCGCCAGCCGTTTCCACCTGCAGCCATTCGGCATGTTCGGCCTGGAGCTGGGCCCAGGCCGCATCGACCAGCGTGCCGGCCCAGTCGTCGCCCGCGAAGATGTCGGTGGCCATGATGCCGCGATCCTTGTCGGCCAGGTAATGCAGGTAGCTGATGCTCCAGTTGCCATGCGCGGCGCCATGGCCATACCAATAGGTGCTCACCTCCATGGTGATGCGGTTGGTGCCGCCCAGTTCCTTGACCTTGATGATGACGCTCGTATCCGAAGACGGGTCGAGATCGTCCAGTTCGGCGCCGCCGGAAAGCGACAGGATATCTGACTGGTTGGCGGCCTGCTCGGCGATGAAGCTGTTGAACGGCCCGGACAGCGGATCGTCGCCATCGAGCTGCGGCATGACCAGTTCGTGGCTTGCCACCTTCCAGTATGAATCGGGATTGCTAGCCTCGTTCGGGTCGGGCAGTGCGCCATAGACCGCCTGGATGTAGAAACGGTGCCCGCCGATCATGCGGCTCTCTTCGAGAGCCCGGCTGCGCGTGTTGAACTTTTCGACCAGGCACGAGCCGCCATTGTCGTCATAGCGGCCCCGGGTCAGGGGCTCCGCATTGTCGGTGCAGGCGCGCTGGGCATAGTCCAGCCATTGACGCTGGTCGCCCCGCATCAACACCACCGCATCCTTGGTCAGCCCGCCGGTGGCCGTGGCAAAGCTCTTGGCCAGCAGGTCATCGGCCGCCGAAAGCTCGGGAATGTCGCAAATGGCGTGCTCGAAGGGTGTCGCGGCCTTGGAACAGTCGAAGCTGGCGGCAAAGGCGGATGTCGGCACGACGACATGGAGCGACAGCATGGCGATAGGCAGGATGACCAGGCGCATGATTCAGGCCTCTTCGGATAAGGATTGTACGGAAGCAGCAGGCGTAGGAACCGGCACGCGTCGTCGCGCGAACCGGCCGAAGCTGCGTTGCCACAGGCCCCGGAACGGCAGGAATTCGTTGAGCAGCGCCAGGACGGAATCGCGCTCGTCGGCAGGCAGGCGCAGGATCAGCCGATAGACCCGCGCCACCGCAGTCACCACATTGCCCCGGCTGATGAGCTGGCTCACCGCCTCGCTGATCTCCGGGCCCAGTTCCAGCATGGTACGGGTCAGGTCGATCGGCCTGTCCTCGCCCGGCATGGAACCGTCGAACATCGACACATTGCCCTGCGGCAGGAAGCGGTTGTTCGAATGAGCGAACATCACCCCATCACGCATAAGCGGATTGGCATCCACCATGTTGATGACCCCGCCACCCGCCTGCCCGCCGATGCGCGACACCGGATCGTCGGGATGGCGGAAATTGCGCACCGTGACACCGGCGAGCACGGTCGGGTCGTAAGTCCCGTGCATGCGGATTATGCCCAGGATGCCGCCAAAGCCATTCTGTGTCTGGAGCGACAGCCGCTTGCGCCCGTCCGGGAAGGTCAGCGCGACGTCATAGGCCAGGTATTGCCCCAGCCCGCCGCCCAGGCTGTGGCCGGCAATGGTGACGCCGAAAGTGGCGATATAGCTGCCGACATAGCTCAGCAGCGCCTGCCGGTTGGCGAGGTATTGCGCAATGCCCAGATTGGCATCGGCGACGAAGTCGACCGCATTGGTACTGCCGCGGATGGCGAGGATCAACTTATGGGCCTCGATATTGACGAAGGCCACCGCGTCGAAACCGGTCTGCGCCGCCTGGCATTCAAAGACCCGGTCCACCCGGTAGCCCGGCATCAGCGCGACGGCGGCGCCATCGGCATGCGCGCCATAGGCCAGCTCGGTGGCAAAGGCGATGAAATCGACATCCCCGAGCAATTCGGCGCTTCCTCCGCAGGCCTGGCAAAATCCCGCTATGCGATGATTTTTCCTCGATGGCAGGACTATAGAGCCAGCCCCCGCCGGGGACAATCAGCTCTGCCGCGCCGCCTGCTGCGGTGGCTCGGCGGCGTCGGGGGGATCGAAGACCATGACGCGGTTGCGTCCCTCGTCCTTGGCCATGTAGAGCGCCGCATCGGCCATTTCGGTGGCCATTTCGATCGTGTCGCCCGGCTCGACCAGGCAGGCACCAACGCTGACGGTGACCATGGCAGGCCGCCCGCCCGGCAGCTCGACCGGGCGGTCGCTTATCGCTGCCATGACGCCGAAAGCGGCGGCCCGCACCAGATGCGGCGCGCTGTCGGGCAGCAGCACGATGAATTCGTCGCCGCCCCAGCGGGCGCAGACGCTCTGCTCGCCAACGCATTGGGCAATGCGGCGCGAAACCTCGATAATGACGGCATCGCCCGCGGCATGGCCATGATTGTCGTTGATCGACTTGAAGTGGTCGATATCGACCAGCAGCAGCCCAAGCCGCTGCTCCGGTGCCGCGTCGGCAAAGGCCGCGACGAAACCGCGCCTGTTGGCAATGCCGGTCTGCACATCCCGGCTGGCCAGTGTCTCGAGCTCCTCGGTGCGGGCGCGCACGCGCGCTTCGAGCAGGCGCGTATTGTCGCTGACGGCCACCGCCATTTCGGTAAAGGCGGCGGAGAGCCGCCCCACCTCGTCCTGCCTGTCCTCGCCCATGGACAGAGCCGGGCCATAATCGCCCTGCCGCGCACTATGGACCACCATTTCGAGCCGCTTGAGCCTGTCGAGCACGGCCCGCTTGAACACCAGCACCAGCATGGCCGTGACCAGCCCCATCACCGCCGCCAGCAACAGGCCGATGGGCAGGAACAGCCGTTTGTCGATGATGGCGTCGATATCCATCAGCGTGACATTGAACCAGCCGAGCTTGTCGAGGTAGCCGATCCCCACCAGCATTTCCTTGCCGCCCACGGTCATGAAACGCGATTGCGCCACCGCGTCGCCCGCCGCGACCTGATCCATCAATTGCCGCAGGGCCGCCTGATCCTCGGGTTTATCCACCAGCGAGAAGACCGTGCGCTTGGCGCTCATCTCCGCGGTGAGGCTGCGCAGGTCGACCATGTTCTGGTCGCGATGGGCCTGGACGGCCCCCTGCCGATCGACGAACATCGAGGTCACCCCGACCTGGGGCACGTTGACCACTTCCTGGATGAAGCTGGTGAGGTCGATGCCCGTACCCAATATGCCCAGCACCCGCCGCCCTTCGCGGATGACGCAGTTCATCCACACCTTGGTGACGCGCAGATTGGCATCGTTATCGACATTGAGGTGGCAGCCCTCGCCGAGCGCCACCGTGGCATAATACCAGGCGTCGCGGGGATTGTCGGAACTAACCGTGTAGCGGAACTGGTCGCCGGCATAGGCATTGCTGGCATCGTTGAAATAGTAATTGCCCGAGGCGCCGATGACGAAGAAATAGCTGCGATCGGCAAAGGACTGGCGGAAATGCTCGAGCTCGGCAATCCCGCGCCGCTTGAGATCGGGATCGGTCTCGTCATTGGCCCAGTCGCGGATCGATTGCGATCCGGCCAGGGTCTCGGCCAGCGACACTTCGCGCATCAGCGCTTCGAGGCCCCGATAGCGATCGTAGAGAATCTGCTTTTCGGCAAAGAGCGTGCCGAGCTGGACAACGGTGGAGGCAACGATCCAGTTGAAGGCGGCATAGGCCGGCACCGCCACCACGGCAAAGCCCAGCACCACCAGGATCAGCACGCGAATGCGCAGGCTGCCGGCGATGGCCAGTCGTAGCCCGGTGATGTGGCGCCATGCTTGCATCGGGGATCAGTTCTTGGGCAGACCGTTCCCCCACTGTTAGCTGGCACCCCTCTATTGTTCGTTAATAAAGTGCTGCCGCCGCCGGGATGAAACCGGCAGCAGTGCCATACGTTCTGCCCTGGGAGAGGAGACCGCCATGAGCCCGCTCGAAACCAAAGTCCGCGCCCTGTTCGACACCTATGGCAAGCATGCCGACGACGCTTTGCGCGATCCCCCCGTCGAAGATATCGACGGGTTCGTCCGGAGCTTTGCCGCCTATTTCGTCGGCTCCAGCCCCAAAGGCGTCATGGGCGGCGCCAATGACGAACAGCTCCGCCAGGTCATTCCGCAGGGCTATGCCCATTACCGCGCCGTTGGCGGCAAGCACATGACTATCAAGGGCATCAAGGTGATCGAACTCGACCATTGCCACGCCGTGGCCGACGTGGACTGGGACTTCGCCTATACCAACAAGGCCGGCCAAAGCGGCCATGTGACCTTCACCAACTTCTATTTCGTCACGACAGCCGACGGCACGCCGAAGATTTTCGGCTATGTGACGCCGGACGAGGAGCAGGCCATGCAGGAGCACGGCCTCGTCTAGGTCCCGCTGAGGAAGGCCTGCACTGCGCGCAATTCCTCCTGCCGCAATTCATGCCCGCCCGGATGCCAGGCCAGCGTCGTCTCGGCCCCCCGCCCGGCGAAATAATCGTGCAGTTCCTGCGTCATGGCAGCCGGCGCGATCGGGTCGCGCTGGCCGGCCGTGATCAGCACGCGCTTGCCGGCGAAATCAGCCTTGGGCGGGGTGAACGGGATCAGCGGGTGCATCAGCACCGTAGCATCGAACAGGTCCGGCGCGGCAAACTGCATGGCGGCCAGGATATTGGCGCCGTTGGAATAGCCCAGCCCGACCACGGCCCGCGGCTGGCCTTCGGCCTTGCGCGCCGCAACGAAGCCAAGCATCTGCGTCACGCGCAGCTTGAGGTCATCCATGTCATAGACGCCCTCGCCGGTTCGCCGGAAATAGCGCAGGGCGCCGCCTTCGCTGACATCGCCGCGCGGCGCGATGACGCGTGCACCGGGCAGCAACTGGCCTGCCAGATCGAAGAACTGGTTCTCGTCGCCACCCGTGCCGTGAAACACCAGGAACAGCGGCGCCTCGGCATCGGCACCCTTGCCTTCGCGATAGTGATAGTCGGCCATGGCCGGAACTCCTCGAGATGTCATTGATCGACATATCGGCCACCCATGCTTCCAGCACAATCGCCCCGCCCGCCACGCACTGTTGCCGTTTGCGAAACAATGCTGCGTGTCTGCCGATTGCTGGCGGCCCGCTTTCATGCACAATAGCGCCCATGTTCCTTTCGATTTTCGACGTGTTCAAGATCGGCATCGGGCCATCCAGCTCCCACACGATGGGGCCGATGACCGCGGCCAAGCGCTTCCTTGATGAGCTGAAGGACAATCGCTGGCCCCATGCCGCCAATGCCCGCCCCGCGGCGCTGACGGCAAGCCTGCACGGCTCGCTGGCCTATACCGGCCTCGGCCATGGCAGCGGCCGCGCCGTTATCCTGGGCCTTTGCGGCGAAGATCCAAGGACCGTCGATCCCGACACGATGGACAGCAAGATTGCGACCGTCGAGGCCAGCGGCATGGTGCATCCACCCGGACATACGCCCTATCGCTTCCGTCCCGCCGTCGATCTGCTCTTCGACAAGCGTAACGCCCTGCCCGGCCATCCCAATGGGCTGCAATTTGCCGCCTATGACACCGATGGTCAGTTGCTGCTGCGCCGGGCCTATTATTCCATTGGCGGGGGCTTCGTGGTCAGCGCCGAGGAACTCGAAGCGCTCAAGGATGCCTCGCCCCACCAGGCCGACGTGCCCTATCCCTTCGCCGATGCCAAAAGCATGCTCGCCATGGCGGCGGCGTCAGGGCTGTCCATAGCCGGCATGAAGCGCGCCAACGAGGAAGCTACCCGCAGCCGCGTGGCGCTCGATCGCGGCATCGACGAAATCTGGGGCGTCATGGACGCCTGTATCACCAGGGGCATCAGCCAGGACGGCATCATGCCCGGCGGGCTCAACGTGAAGCGCCGGGCCCGCGCCATTCACGCCCAGCTCGAGGCGCAATGGCAGCGCAACGAACTCACCCCGCTCATGGCCAATGACTGGCTGAGCCTTTACGCCATGGCCGTCAACGAGGAGAACGCCGCCGGCGGCCGCGTCGTCACCGCGCCCACCAATGGCGCCGCCGGGGTCATCCCCGCGGTGATGAAATATTTCCTCAAATTCAACGCCGCCGCCGGCCGCGATTCCGTCCGCGATTACCTGCTGACCGCCGCCGCGGTGGGCGGCATCATCAAGCACAACGCGTCCATCTCAGGCGCCGAAGTGGGTTGCCAGGGTGAAGTCGGCTCCGCCTCCGCCATGGCCGCCGCCGGCCTCTGCGCCATCATGGGCGGCACACCGGCCCAGGTCGAAAACGCCGCCGAAATCGCCCTCGAACACCATCTCGGCATGACCTGCGACCCCGTCGCCGGCCTGGTCCAGATCCCCTGCATCGAACGCAACGCCTTCGGCGCCGTAAAAGCCGTCACCGCCGCCTCCCTGGCCCTCAAAGGCGACGGCACCCACGCCGTGCCGTTGGATGCGTGTATCGAGACAATGCGCCAGACAGGGCTGGACATGAGCGAGCGCTACAAGGAAACGAGTTTGGCGGGGCTGGCGGTTAATGTGGTGGCGTGTTGAGGGGCTCTATTGCCTCTGGCGCACGACCATCATGGGGCGCCTGCTGCGCAGAAGGTCGCGCATCGGCCTCTCGAAATACCTGAACAACAGATAGGCGGCCGTTGGGGCGACGAAAATGAAGATGAGCGGTTGCAGTCCCTCGATACCCAGCCGGGCAGCGATCGAGTCGCTCAGCCGGTAGGAAAACCAGTGGGTGAGGTAGAGAGCGTAACTGATGTCGCCCAGCACACCCCCAACTCCCGTGATCCAGCCCGGCACGACAGCCGAATAGGCCGTCAGCACGGCGCCCCCGGTTAGCGCCGTCAGGAAGAGATAGACCGCCGGGTTCCGATAGACATCCATCGGTGTGATGACGGAAAAGCCGGCAATCGCCGCCAACGCCAGTACCGACAGCGAGAAATTGGCGGCATGTACCGGAAGCGGCCGGAAATAGATAATAATGCCAAGGGCGAAGAACGGTGAGAACACCAGGGGGTTGGCATAATAGAACCAGAAAGTCGGGCTTTGCTCTCCATGAATGAGGAGGATCGTCGCCTGCTGTCCAGCAATGAGCAGGATGGTGGCGAAGACGATCGTGCGGAGCCGGACATTGTTGGCGAGCAGCGCGATAACAGGAAAGACCAGGTAGAAGACGGACTCGATCCCTAGCGACCACGCGGCCACAACATTGGAGATCAAACCTGGCATCTGCAGGCCGAACAATGTCGAGCCAGTCAGATAGGCCCTGGCGAACGTACCGATCTGCATAGAGCCGGAAAGAACACTACCCAAGATCGCGGCAAACAAGGCCACCCCGCTGAGCAGCGGTAGAATGCGAGCCACGCGCCGTTGATAGAAATCGAGCGCCTTTGCAAAATCGATCTCGCGGGCAAAATCGCCGGCATGCACCATCATCAAAGTCAGTGCAGAGATGGTGAAAAAGACGTAAACGAGAAAGGCGCCTGCGCTTTCTATAGCAACACGGTGCTCCCAGCTCAGATAGTGGTAACCGGCGACGCCTATGGCACAGAGGCCCCGTGCAAGGTGAATGCCGTGGTTATGCCCTTTTGACACCGCCCCCATGCGCTTGTCTCTCGTCATTGTGGACAACACGCCGCCTTAAGGTGAGCGCAAACTTCCTTAGCCGTCATCCACATGAAGGGCAAATGCTGCCCCGCTATGGCCACAGATTTCGTGAACGGGGGCGGGATGAGTGAAACGTGCCCCAAGGCCGGACTTGTTCCGGGGGTGCCTTTGTGGTCTTAACTTCAACAACGGCAACGTGAGAATCGCAATGCAGATGGTCACCACACGGCATATCGTGCCGTATGTTGCAACAATTGCGCCTCTGGCGCTGACCGTAGTACTCCCGCCGAAATACTTGGCTGCCTATATTCTCGTCCTAGGCGCGATCGGCTTTATCTGGGGAATGTTCTATCGCCGGGACATGCTATTCAAGCCGACAATATTGGCGATTACGGTACCACTCGCATTGGCTGGACTTTTCTGCCTGCTGGGAACGCTGCCGATCACCCAGCAGTCCGATATCCAGCTCGAATTCCTGAAGTATGCAATCTATGCGGCTGCGTTTCTGCTTGGCCTGCTGGTGCTTGGCGACGACTGGAAAAGGCGTGCCTTCATCCTCACCGTCATTGCGATTGTGTGTGCATTCTTCGTGGCAACCGCGCTCACCTCGAGCCCGCGCTTCGGCATAAACCAGTCCTGGCCGCTCTATCCGCCTGATCAGAATAATACCAGTTCGATCCTGGCCCCTTTCGCCGTCTTCGTGCTCACTTTCCGTCCGCGCTGGCTGAAGGTTGCAGTCTTCCTGCTGCTCTTCCTGTTCTTCATATTTGCCGAGAGCCGCTTCGGTATCATACTGCTCTTCGCGATTGCCTTCGTCGACCTGCTTCGCGACTGGCGATCCGGACTGGCCGTCCTAGTTGCGGCGGGATTGATTTCAGGCCTGTTTTCGCTTTCCAGCGTCAGCGTACAGACGACTGTCATGCGCAGCATCGCGGCCATCACGACACCGGCACAGCTACCACCACAGGTTAGCGCGGCCCCCCAAGCGATGCAGAATAGTGCCGCCTCTCAAACGCAGCAAAATCAAGATAGTGCTGCTCCGCAGGAGCCGGCGCAACCGCCGCCCCGGGTCTCGACCAGCCCCATGGTTCAATTCGGGACCTGGTCGGACAATGCCAGGCTCCAGGTCTACGCGCGCGCATTCGAGATTGCGGCCCGAACATTTCCCAACCTGATCGGAATGGGGGATGCCAAGGTCACCGTGCTTCTGAACACCCCGCCCATCGACAACTACAACACGTTTCAGCACGCCCATAATTTCTTCCTCCAAGGATACTTGGCCTATGGCTTGCTGGCGACCTCGGCTTTGGTCGCCGCTTCGATAGGTGTGCTGGTCGTGGGGGTGAGGCGGCGTGATTGGTATCTGACAGGCGCGATGGTGTTGATCGGCGCCTACGGCATGATCGAATCGCTCATCTCCGACCTGCGAGTGCTGACTGTCGTAATGTTGCTGCTCGGTTCGTCCGTAGCAGTCGCACTACAAACGGACCGCGTGAAAAAGGACCTGAAACAGCCGTGAATATTCTACTCATCCGCTCGGACACTGGTCTGGCCGGCCCCGCCAAGCTGATGCACGCCTATGCCAGGGCGCTGCGGAATGCCGGCCATCGAGTTTGCATCGCCAGCGGTGGCGGTGAGTATGCTCCCGAGCTTGAAAAGGATGGTTTCCCACACACCACCATAGACGGCTTGCGCATCGGAGCGAGAAATCCGCTGCTTATGCCGGCGTATATCATGAAGATTGCTGCGCTGATGAAGCGTGAACGCATCGACGTGGTGAATTCGTTCAATGCGCATGCCGGCTTGATGGCCAATCTTGCCGATCCGTTGCAGCAGGCCAGGCATTTCAACACGGTTTTGGGGACCGGGCAGGAATGGACTAACAAGATCCTGTCAAGCCAGCTTCTCCGTGGGCGCATCATCGCTGTTTCCAACGATGTGCGAAAGCGCCTGATCGAGGCGGGCGTGTCACCCGACAGGATCAGTGTGGTCTACAACTCGACTCTGGACGAGCGGTTCTTCGCGCCACTACCCGACAGGTCCTCGCGGAATGAACCGATACGGCTTTGCGGCATTGCCATGTTCACAGGAAACAAGGGACAGGAATACATCATTCCCCTGCTGGCCCAGCTCGTGCATGAACGCAGTCTCGATTTGCGGCTGACATTGGTTGGCGACGGCCCGAGCCGGCCGGCCTGCGAGCAGATGGCTGCCAATCTCGGCATCGCGGAGAAGGTCAAGTTCACCGGCGCGCTGATTGACGTGGTTCCCGAACTCGATCCGGCGGATATTTTCATCCATTTGCCAAAGACTGAAACTTTCGGCATCGTCCTTGCCGAGGCCATGGCCCGTGCCCTTCCCGTGGTAACCGTGCGTGTCGGCGGCGTGCCGGAAGTCGTGCAGGATGGAGAAACCGGCCTCATCCTCGCCAGCCGGGAAGACACGTCCGGCATCCTTACAGCCATCGAACAGTTGGTTTCAGACCGTGCAAGACGCGAACAGATGGGCCAAAGAGGCCACATGGCCGCGTTGGAAAGGTTCAGCCTGCAGGCACTGGAGCGCGATCTGAACGATCTCTACCGGGCGCAGCAATACTGATCAGGTCGCACTGGGTCGATCGGCAAAAGACAGCGGAATGAGGTCTCGCCATAGCTCGGACCTCGCCATCAGCAACAACGGCACTAGCCCTATCGACAGTGTCGTGAGACCGAAGAGTCCGCCAGCGGCGGCGGGCGCGATTGCCATGGTCAAAATGAACATGCCGGCAGACTGCCTTCGATAAAGCCACCAGAACAGTGCCAACCCAATCAAGCCGGCCACGCCCAGCGCCACAAGCCCGAGAGGGCCAACCAGCAGGACGACTCGGCCAAGACCGTGGTTAAGCATCGCGATCGGGCTGTTGCCGAAGAATTCAAGGTTGATGACGACGCCGGCAATAATCCAGCCGCCGTAAATGGCGAAGAACAGCAGGAAACTCCCAATCATCGCGGCCGAACGATCCATCGGACGTCGATGCTGGAAGAAGAGCCACAGCGCAAATAACCCCACAAATGCCCCGGCCACCGCGAGCGTGCCGGAACTCAGCGACGACAGCGCCCCTCCAACGAGGAGGGCCGCAGTCTGCCAATGAGTCCAACGACCATGAACCACGTGGTGAAGCGCCGCCCAAATAAGCATCGCATAGCCGGCAAGCAGGAGCGTTATTCGTCCTTCAATGACGCAGGAAAGGACCATTACCGCTAGCGAATAGGCAACGGACCGCCATAACGACGGGCGCTGCGACAGCAAGAAATCGCTCTTCACCATAGTCCATGCAAGCAGCAGGGAGGCACCAGCAGAAAAAAACCCGAATAACCTGTCCGGATGGATTCCTACGCCCTCGGAAGCGATGAAAACAGGCCAATAGACGGCGTATCGCAGCGCATGTTTGTCCCACGCGAGCAAAGCGCTCCATGGACTGTAGCCATTCAGCCAGAGGTCCCAGGGTTGCCCGTTCATGGCCGACCGCTTGACGCCGGTCAACACCAGGATGAAGAGCACGAGCCAGATCAGGATGACCAGGAGCAATGCTCGTCTTTGCTTGTCTGCCATACACTTCCTGCCAATGGTGCGGCCACGCCAGGCTGGCCGTCCGGTAACTCAAAAGCTGCTTCTGTTGACAACCTTGCCGATAGTTCGCCCCAGAATGATCAGATAGGCCCGCAGGTTCGGGGAACTCAGCCACGTTCGTTCGAGAGCCGTCCGGCCGGCCAGACCACCATCTGCAGGCCCGATCTGTGCCGGACCGGTGACGCCCGGGCGAAGAGCATGTCGCTCGATCCAGTAGGACGGTTCGTAGTCAGCCTCCTGACTCGGTGTATCAGGCCGCACGCCCACCAGCGACATATCCCCACGCAGTACATTGAAGAACTGGGGCAGTTCATCGAGATGGCTCGATCGCAGCAACCGGCCCACAGGCGTGATCCGCGGGTCATTCCGGACCGTAGTCCTGAACTTCCTGCGCGCCTCGGCAACATTTGTCTGGCTGACCGTACCTTGGCTGGTGCTGTCGCTTGAGTCCGAGACGGACATGGAACGGAACTTGAAAATGACGAACGGACGACGGCCCTGCCCCACCCTGGTCTGCCGGAACAGCACAGGGCCACGATCCCCCAACCAGATTGCCACCGCGATGGCGAGCATCGCCGGAGAGAGCAGCACGATGGCCGCAAGGGAGAA
>CBIGSA010000020.1:0-20633 GCA_966192215.1 uncultured Devosia sp.
GGCAGGTTGCGACGGTCGAACCAGCCGACGTCGGCAATCTCCCGGTCGGGCTTGCGCTCAAATTCCTTCTCGTTATGCCTAGCCACATAAAAGGCGACATGATCGCGATCGGTCACCGAGCTGGCATTGTGATAGATGCCGAACAGTTCCATCGGGCCGGTGATGCGATAGCCGGTTTCCTCAAGCGTTTCGCGCGCGCCACAGGTCTCAAGGGTTTCGCCCGGGCTGACGCCGCCGCCGGGAAACTGCCAGCCGGGCACATAGGTGTGCCGGATCAGCAGCACCTTGTCGCCATCGACCACCATGACGCGCGCGCCCAGGGTCAGGCGGTGCCAGAAGCCCTTGAGGGTCAGGAACACTCTGGCCAATAGCCGCTGCCTGCCATTCATCTGCATCGGAAATACTCCTTGTCGCGTTATCGGTAGCAGAGACTTGATGGCGACAAAATTGACCCTTGGGGCGATTGACCGTTTTCTTGCCCGTTTCCTTCTGGCATTACGCCCCCGATGATAACGCTCGCCCACATTTCCGACATCCACCTGTCGCCCATGCCGGATGTCGCCTGGCGCGATCTGCTGGGCAAGCGGCTGACTGGCTACCTGAACTGGAAGCTCAAGCGCCATGACGAACTCAACAGCGAGACGCTGGCGAGCCTGGTCGCCCACTTGCAGGCGCAAAAGGCCGATTTCACGGCGGTGACCGGGGACCTGGTGAACCTGGCCCTGCCCTTCGAAATGGATCGCGCCGGACAGTGGCTCAAGGCGCTCGGTCCCTCCGACCGGGTGGCCGCCTGCCCTGGCAATCACGACGCCTATGTGCCCGGCGCGCTGGAATCGGCCCAGAGGGTATGGGGCGGATACCTGCAGGGCGAAACGCTCGACGATGCCGCCTTTCCCTTCGTGCGGCGCGTGGGGGAGATGGCCATCATCTCCTGCTCGAGCGCCGTGCCGACGCGGCCATTCCTCGCCATCGGCCGGTTCGACGAGAAACAGGCCGAGCGGCTGGCACGAATTCTCAAGGCAATGGGCGAGGCGGACTATTTCCGCACCGTGCTGATCCACCACCCGCCCAATCCGGAACTCCAGCACCCCTCATTCGGTCTCAAGGGGCACAAGCTGTTCCGCCAGGTCATTGCCGAGCATGGCGCCGAGCTTATCCTGCACGGGCACACCCACCGCTCCTCGATCCATTCCATTCCCGGCAAGGACCGGGAAGTGCCGGTGGTCGGCGTTGCCGCCGCCAGCGCGGCGCAGGGCGGCACGCTGGACGATCCGGCGCGCTACAACCTGTTCCGCATCGAGCGCATGGGCGACGGCAACTGGACCTGCACCATGCGCGAATACGGCTTCCAGCGCCTGGGCAGCGACATCGTCATGCGGTTGCAGATGCGAATCTGCTGAGGGTGTATTACTGCCGCCGCTCTTCCTTTTCGCGGACGCGGTTGTGGACCGCTTCGGCTTCGGGGGTCATGACCTCGGCGAAGTCGCTCATTTCGAAGACGGGGCGGATTTCGATTTCACTCTTGCCCAGCATCGGATTGGGGCAGCGCTTGACCCAGGCCACGGCCTCGTCCATGTCGCGCACTTCCCAGATCCAGTAGCCGGCCACCAGTTCCTTGGTTTCGGCAAAGGGACCGTCGATGACGGTGCGGCCGAGCCCGTCAAAGGCCACGCGCTTGGCCTGCGAACTCGGCTTGAGGCCGTCGCCGCCCAGCATGATGCCGGCATCGACCAGTTCTTCGTTATATTTGCCCATCTGCTCCAGCAGATCGCCCGGCGGCAGGACACCGGCTTCGCTATCCTCGGTGGCCTTGACGAAAACGACTACACGCATGGTTCTCTCCTGATTTTTTTCGGCCGAACGGGCCTTGATAATGTCGCGACGAACGAACAGGACCGATTTCGACAGCGCGCCGGGAAATATCGGCGGCAAAAGTGCCCCACTCCCGCCACGGCGGCAAATCACCTATATCTGCAACCAACCTTGCGAGTGATCCAAGCCTTGACCGAACAATTCCTCATCGAACGTCCCCAGTTCGACCCGGCCACGGGCCTGGCGCAATTCCGCTACGGCCTGGATGGCCTGAGCTTCACCGAAACTCTAGGCCTGCCCGCGGGGGCCGATGCGGCCGCAGCGGAGAGCCCGGCCTTCCGCAAGCTGCTGGACCTGACCGCCGTGGTGCTGGGGGTAAGCTATTTCAAGCTCCGGGCGCCGTTCGAGATCGTGCTGCCCGAAATCGCCCTGACCAATGAGGAACGCGCCTTCGCCATCGACGTCTATGAGAACGGGCTGGGCGAATTCTATGCGCGCAACAACCTGGCGCGCTTCGGCAAGCTGGTGCTGCTCGCGCGCACCGATACGACGGGCAGCCGCCCGGCGGTTGCCCTGCCCGACCGCACGCTGCTGCCCATTGGCGGCGGCAAGGATTCGCTGGTGAGCGTGGATCTGCTGGCCCATGCCGGCGTGGATTTCACCCCCTTCGCCGTCAATCCCAAGGGGCCGATCCTGACATCGGTGGACAAGATCGGCATCAAGCCGATCTATGTCACGCGCACACTCGATGCCGAAATGATCCGGCTGGGCAAGGAGCCGGGTTATTACAACGGGCATGTGCCTTCCACCGCGATCAATTCCATGATCGCCTCGCTCTGCGCCCTGCTCTATGGCTATAACCAGATCGTGCTTTCCAATGAGCGCTCGGCCAGCGAGGGCAATGTCACCTTTGACGGGCGCGAGACCAATCACCAATATTCCAAGTCGCTCGGCTTCGAACTGCTGATCGCCGATATCCTGTCGTCGGCAACCGGCGGGGCGCTCAAATATTTCTCGCTGCTGCGGCCCTATTCGGAGGCGCGCATCGCCTCGCTCTTCACCCATGACGACAAGTTCGACCACGTCTTTTCGAGCTGCAACCGCAATTTCCGCCTGACGGGGAATGACGGGCCACTCTGGTGTGGGGAATGCCCCAAATGCCACTTCGTCTTCCTGATCTTCGCGCCCTTCATGGCCAAGGAGCGGCTGCTCTCGATCTTCGGCAAGGACCTGCTGGACGTGCCCGCCAATGAAGGCTCGTTCCGCGAGCTGGCGGGGCTGGCCGGGCAGAAGCCATGGGAATGCGTGGGCGAAATCCTCGAAGCGGCCGCCTGCCTCTATACGCTTACCCGCCATGCCGACTGGCATGAGGCAGCCGTGGTCAAGGCAGTGAAAGCAGACCTTCTGGCCCAATATGGCGAGCCCAAGCTGCAACTGGCGATGGCCGAATGCCTGACCGACAGCCACGACCACCATATTCCGCCGGCGCTTGCCATGAGGGTGGCCGAATATGCGGTTTGAAGAACCGGTCCTGCTCTATGGCGCCGGCCGCGAGGCCCTTTCGACCCGCGCTTTCCTCAAGGCACGTCAGCCTGACCTCAAGGTCTTCGTCACCGTCGATAGCGGCGCGGCCGATATCGACGAGACTGAAATCATCGCTCCTTCCGACCTGCCCGCGGCCATTCGCGCGCATCGCTTCGGGCTGATCGTCAAGAGCCCCGGCGTCTCGCGCTACAAGGACGTATTCGACATTGCCCGCGATGCCGGCATTCCGGTGACGTCCAACCTCAATCTGTGGGGCGCGGCCTATGGCGCCGGCCGCACCGTGATCGCCATATCGGGCACCAAGGGCAAGTCCACGACGGCGACCCTGGTTCACCTGATGCTGACGCGCTCGGGCCTGGATGCGGGGCTCGCCGGCAATGTGGGCCTGGCGCCGCTCGACATTGCCGACCGCCACCGGATCGTGGTGCTGGAACTGTCCAGCTACCAGACCTCGGATATGAGCTTCCTGCCCGACCTGGCGGCGCTGACCAATCTCTATCCCGAGCATGTCGACTGGCACGGCTCGGTGGAGCGCTACTACCGCGACAAGCTGCATCTGATCGACCGCGATGGCGGCTTTGCCGTGGCGCTGGGCGCGGCGGCCAAGGGCAATGCGCTGGTGGCCAAGGCGGTGCGCGACCACCGCAGGCTGGTGCGCGAGCTGACGCGCGAGGAAGCGGGTGCCGTGGACAAGGCCGTGGCCGGCTCGCGCCTCAAGGGGGCGCATAATCTCGACAATGTCCGCCTCGCCGCGCAGATCGCCCTGGCGGCCGGAGCCTCGCTGGATGGCGTCGTGACGGGCATCGCAGCCTTCAAGCCCCTGCCCCACAGGCTGGAAGAACACCGCTTTGGCGGCACGATCTTCGTCAATGACTCGATATCGACTACCCCCGAAGCCACCAAGGCAGCCCTTGCCGCCTATCAGGGCCACCGCCTGGCGCTGATCGCGGGCGGCCATGAGCGACAACAGGATTATGCCGAACTGGCCGGCCTGCTGGCGGGCTATGGCGTAACTGCGCTGGCCTGCCTGCCGGTGACCGGCACCCGGCTGGCCGCGGCGGCGCGCGTGGCAGCGCCCGCGATCACGGTGATCGAGGCACCCGACCTCGAAGCGGCCATGCAGGCCCTGCAACACCATCGGGCCGCGTTCGATGCGGTGATCCTGTCGCCCGGCGCGCCGAGCTACAACCAGTTCAAGAATTTCGAGGAACGTGGGCGACGATTTATCGAATTGGCGCAAGCCATTTTTGGCTGATGCGGGGCAAATAAAGGGTCGTGCCCGAAGCCGCTTTCGGCGCTAGAGCTACGACAGGCTCAATGAGGCAAGACCTGTCATGAACGGCGCCATCTATCTCGGCATCGCCATTGTCGGCGAGGTGATCGCCACCTCCTTCCTGCGCGCCTCGGCCGGCTTCACCCAGCTCGTGCCCTCGATCGTGGTCGTGGTCGGCTATTGCGTCACTTTCTATTTCTTCTCGCTGGCGCTGCAGACCATTCCCGTTGGCATCGGCTATGCCATCTGGTCGGGCGTGGGCATCATCCTGGTCTCGGTCATCGCCTATTTCGCCTATGGCCAGGTGCTGGACCTGCCGGCGCTGATCGGCATCGGCCTGATCCTGGCCGGGGTGCTGGTGATCAACCTGTTCTCGCAATCAGCGGCGCACTAGAACGGCCCGGTCAGCGCAGCGGGTGGCACCCCGGCGCGCACCAGGGCAGCGCGGATCGTATCCATCAGCACGACATCGGCGATGCGCTGGCGCAGGCGGGGCAGCACGCCCTCGTTACGGAAGGCGGCGACGTCGAGCACCTGCGGCAGGTAACGGTTGACCACGTCGCCATCGCCTGCGCGCTGCGCCGCCATGATGGCCAGGATCGGCCCCAATTCGCGGTCGGCCTGAGCATAGAGCTCGGCATCGGCAATGGCCGTGGTCAGGTCGCCATCGCGCAGGGCCAGCAAGGCCGGCACGCCCTGATACCAGGGCGGCGGATCGGGCGAATTCTCGGCCGCATCGCGCGCCATGGCCTCGGCCTCGGCCAGGTTGCCGCCAAGGGCCAGCAGCCGCGCATAGGCGGCCAGCGCATCGACGCTGGCGCCGTTGAGCTGTACGGCAGAGCTGAAATCGGCGCGGGCCATGACGAAGTCGCCCTGCCCTTCATGCAGCCGCGCCTGCTGCTCCCAGACGAAGCCGCTGACCGGGTCCAGCCTGATGGCCCTTTGCAGGTCCTCGGTCGCCCGCCGCAGCCGCTCGGCCGGCGTTGCTTCGCCCTCGGCCCGCTCGACCAGCAGGCTCGCCATGGCGGCGAGCACGCGGGCGCTGTTGCGGTCGCTTTCGGGCAGCGAGGCATAGCAGGCGCTGGCGCGCGCCGCCTCCGCCCCGCCGCCGGTCTCGCGATAGAGATCGAACAGCACGCGGCAGAGATAGGGGTTGAAGCGCCCATCGAGCGGCGCCGACGAGGCCAGGAGCTGCCGCGCCGTGACATGGAGCGGGCCGCGCGGGCTGCCGAGCACCAGGCTCAGCGACTTCGAGACCCGATCGAGCAGGCCAGGCTCCAGCGCCTCCTCGACGGGTACGGACAGGGTCTGGTTCCACACGACCGTGCTGGTGACGCTGTCGGTGAGGATGGCGCTATATTGCACCACATCGCCATCGGGCCGGACGATACCGGTCAGCACATAGTCGCTGGCCGGCAGGTCGGGCATGACCGCATTGGCTTCCCCACCGCCGCCATAGCGCACGGCAATATTGCCGAACTGCTCGAGATCGGTGACCAGCTCAATGGCCAGGCCCGCCACCTGCGGTGGCGAGGCCATGGTCGCGGCCAGGTTCTGGAATTCGACGATGGTAATGGTGGGCCGCTGCATAGCGCCGATGGCGCCATCCTCGCCCATTTGCGGACGCCAGGCCGTCATCGCATAGGCCGCCATGGCGAGGCCCAGCGCGATGACGGCCAGCGTAAACCAGGAGGCGCTGAAACTCCAGGAGCCAGGCCAGCCCGGGCGCGTCGCGGACGGAGGTCCGGCCGGCGCATCGGCCGCGTCCGGCTCGGGCGCGCCGACGAATTCGGGAACATAGCGGCCGACGGGCAGGTGAATCTGGGTGGCTTCGCCAAGCCCCGGCCCGCGATAGTAATCATCGAGCAAAGCGCGCAGCCGGCGCGCCTGCACCCGCACGATGGGATCGACCTGCGGATCGAAATCGGCGGCCCGGCCAAACACGTCCACGGCGATGGAATAGGCCTTGATGGACGCTTCGTTCCCTTCGAGCGTGCGCTGCACGATATAGTCGAGGAAGCGTCCGAGCTGCGGTGAGCGCGCAATTTCCGGCCACGCGAGCAGGCGCTCGAGTGCCGTCAGGATCGCCTCACGCTGCCGCGCAGGATCGGTCAACCACGCCTCCCGGAACGGTGGCGATTGTGTGATGGTTTACATGTAAAACGCAAGGGCGTGTTACATTGACTTTACCCCGGTTTGCCTTTTCCGCGCCGCGCGATTGCATCATAGGCCGCCATGTCGACGTCGATACGCGGCACTGTTTCGGGCGGCTAGGCCCCGCCTGAACCTCTCTTGACCACCTAGTTTTCGGACAGTAGCGCCCGCCGCCCACAGCGGTGAGCAGGCGAGTGTTTCCTTATTCGGCTTGTTCCGCTCCGCCGGCGGAATGATGGGGTCTGCGTTGAACGATTATGTGGAAAACCTGCCATTCGTGGCGCTTGTCGATGACGACCAGCACTCGGCGCATCTGCTGACGCGCATGCTGCTCGCCCATGGCTCGCCCGATATCCAGTGGTATGGCGGCGCCGCTGATGGCCGGCTGATGCTGGGCAATGTGCTGGCCAATCCCGAAGCCAACTGGCCCGGCCTGCTGATCGTCGATCTCAAGGCGCATAGCGGGGCCAATCTCGAATTCGTCGCCTCCATCCAGGCCTTGACCCGCCAGAAGGGCGTGCCGGTGGTGGTGATGGCCCCGCTCCTCGATCGCGCGGGCCGCGAGGCCCTGCACGAAGCCGGCGCTTCGGCGGTGTTCTTCCGCCATGCCGAACTCGACGCCTACAGGCGCGAAGCGGCAGGCATCGTCAGTTTCTGGGCGCGCAGTCAGCGCCTTGATGCGGTTGGCATGTAGCTCCTGCGTCCACAGGTTGCATGCCTCGGTCGGGAGGGGCGCTGCAGGCGGTTCATACTGTCCTGCATTCCCAAGCGCCCCTCCGGCCACTCCAATCCCTCCCTCGCCGCCTGCACCGCGGCCGGGAGGCCGCCGGCCTCACTCCAAGGAGGCCCGGCGCGTGGGCGCGGGTGCGGCACCTCCCGGCCGCGTCCGCACGGGGGGAGAAGCAATTTCGGCAGCGCGCTCGTCCCTCAGCGCCGATGCCGATGACTAAAGCTTCTCCCCGCGGCCCCTCTCAATCCTGGTGATCGCCGCGGATGACCCGGTGCGCCAGCACCCGCAAGGCGGCCAACACCATCACGGCCAGCAGGGCCACGCCGAAGGCGATGAGATAATAGCCGAGCGCCGTCGCGACGCCCACCGCGCCGGCCAGCCACATGCCGGCCCCGGTGGTCAGCCCCTGCACATTGCCCTGCCCCTTGAAGATGGCGCCCGCTCCGAGAAAGGCGATACCCGCCGTCACCGCCTCGACCGCGCGGATCGGATCGGACTTCGAGCCGTCGCCCTGTGGATCGATCGTATGAAAGATCTCGAAGGCGAGAATGGTGAACAGGGCCGCCGCCACGGCGATGAGGATATGCGTGCGCAACCCCGCCTCCGCGGTGTTCCACTCCCGCTCGAAGCCGATCATCGCGCCCAGAATGGCAGCGATCAGCAGCCGGATGGCGATGATATGCTGGGGCAGATAGGTCTGGACGAAGCCGAATTCGTTGCCGACATCCATGAAAGGAAATCCGTGTTGTGACGCTGGGTTCACAACACGGGGGATGGGGCTTGGTTCCTTGCGGGCGGTTCTGGCTTCCGCGCATGCGACCGAGGGCGACTTACACCGTCTTCAACCACCCGCCATCGACGAAATAGGTGCTGCCGGTGGAATAGCTGGCCTTGTCCGAGCACATGAAGACGAAGAAATTCGCCACTTCCTCGGGCGTGGCGAAGCGCTTCATGCCGCCCGCTTCGTCGGCTACCGATTGCAGGTGGGCCTGCCAGCCGTCTTCTCCGGCAATCTGTTTGGCGGTCTTGATCCAGTCCGGGGTGAGCACCAGGCCCGGATTGATGGTGTTGACGCGGATATTGTCGCCCACGACCTCGTTGGCCAAGGTCTTGGAAAACATCATCAGCGCCGCCTTGGTCGTATTGTAGATCGGTTCGTACCACAGCGGCTGCACGGCGCAGATCGAGGCATTGTGCAGCACGACGCCACCGCCGCGCCGCTTCATGGCCGGTACCAGGCCGCGCGCCAGCCGCACCGCGGCCATGACATGCAGGTTCCAGTAATATTGCCACTTGGCATCATCGGCCTCGGCAATGGTCTCGTTGGAGCCGGTGCCGGCATTGTTGATGAGGATATCGGCGCCGCCAAAGGCCTTGGTCGTGCCCTTGATGACCGCGTCGCATCCATCGGCCGTGGCGACGTCGGCCGCGATCGACGTGGCGATGATGCCGAATTTGTCGGCCACACGCGCGGCTTCATCATCCCCGCGCCGGCCGTTACGCCCGACCAGCACCAGATTGACGCCCTCTGCCGCCAACCCCTCGGCGACGGCGAGACCGATACCGACAGTGCCGCCGGTGATGAGGGCGACCTTGTCGCGCAGGTTCAAGTCCATGTGATCCTCCCTACCCCGCCACCCGGATCTGCAATTTGACATCGGTCGGCCGCGCTTCCGCCGCGCGGTCGAAGGCCGCCTTGGACTCTTCGAAGGCGAAGGTTTCCGAAATCAGCGGCTTGAGGTCGACCTTGCCCGAGGCTATCAGGGCGATGGCGCGGTCATATTGGTGGGCATAGCGGAAGACGCTTTCGATGCGCAGTTCCTTGACCGACATGCCCGCAATATCGATCGCCGTGGGCTCGACCGGCAGGCCGACCACGACAATGGCGCCGCCTGGCCGCGGCAGGTCCATGATGGTCTTCCAGGCATGGGGTGAGCCCGAGCATTCGAACACGACATCCACACCCCAGCCCTCGGTGAGGCGCGCGACTTCCTCGACAATGTTCTTTTCGCGGATGTTGACCGGGATGATCCCCTGATACTGCGCCGCGATGTCGAGCTTTGGCTGGGCCAAGTCCGCCACAATGACGCGGGCGCAGCCACCGGCCAGCGCGGCCAGGGCCACCATGGTGCCGATGGGGCCGGCGCCGAGCACGAGCGCGGTATCGCCGGGCACGATCCTGGCCTTGGAGGCCGCCTGCATGCCCACCGCAAAGGGCTCCACCATGGCGCCTTCGGCAAAGCTCACATTGTCGGGCAGCTTGAAGGTGTAGTTGGCCGGATGCACCACTTCAGGCGTCAGCACGCCATGCACCGGCGGCGTGGCCCAGAACTGCACCGCCGGATCGACATTATACATGCCCAGCCGGCTGGCCCGGGAATTGGGATCGGGAATGCCCGGCTCCATGCAGACGCGGTCGCCCACCTTGAGATGGGTCACTCCCTCGCCCACTACGGTCACGGTGCCGGCCGCCTCATGCCCCAGCACCATGGGCGCATTGACCACGAAAGGCCCAATCCGGCCATGGGTGTAGTAATGCACATCCGAGCCGCAGACACCCACGGTATGGATGGCAATTTTCACCATACCCGGTCCGACGTCGAGCGGCAGATCTATGTCGCGCAAGGCCAGCTCGTGCTGGCGTTCGAGGACGAGGGCGCGGACTTTGGTCATGGCTGAAAATCCTGTGGGCCGATGGAGGCGACTGGGCAACCGCCCAGCCGGTGAGCATTCCTAGCGCAATGCGGGTCTGCCGCGAAGGCGGGAAACACCATTTCGGTCCAGCACCGGCCGGAAACCCCGACCGCTTGGTAACCAGTCCGCAATTTCACCTAAGCTATGGTCGATTCTCGCAAGGCTCAAACCGGTCGACTGATGCAGCCCAAAACCTCGACACTCGAACGCTGGCAATTCTCTGCCGCCGTTCTGCTGCCTGTCGTTCTGGCGCTGGTCATCACGGCGGCGGCCGTGCTCGGTTTCGTCTTCTGGTCCACCGCCAATATCGACGAGCGCGCGCTCGAACGGCAGAGCGCCATGTTCGCGCAGCTCATCGAGGCCCGCCGCACCCGGCTCGAGCACGACCTGGCCAGCGTCGCCGTCAGCGACGAGAGCGTGGTCAATACGCGGCTGATGTTCAATTTCAACTGGGCCGACCGGAATCTGGGCCGGTGGATGCACGAATTCTTCGGCCATAACCGGATCGTGGTGCTCGATGCGCTGGCCCAGCCGCTCTACATGATGCAGGACGGCGTTTCAGTACCGCCCGAAACCTATCGCGGCATTTCGAGCCCGGTGCAGCACCTGGTCAACCAGGTACGATCAGCAACCCCGCCCACGATCGTTCCCGACCGTCAGCCGCGGCCGATCTCGGTTTCCGATTTTGCCGTGGTCGAAGGCCAGCCGGCCATTATCAGCGTGATGACCATCATCTCCGACACCGGGGCCATCGTGCAGCCGGCCGGCACCGAGCCGCTGATTGCCGCCGTGCAGTTTCTCGATGACGACACGGCCAGCCAATTCAACAACGAATATCTGTTCGCCGACGGACATTTCAGCCTGGTGCGCAGCACCGGGCCGGATCGCGCGGTCCACCCCATACTCAATACGGCCGGACGGTTCGTGGCCTTTTTCGACTGGGAGCGCGACCGGCCGGGCCTGATGATGCTGCGCCAGACCGGGCCGGCCTTGGCCGCTGCCTTTGCCGTGGCCGCTATCCTTGTTTTCCTGCTGCTCAGCCAGCTACGCCGCTCCTCGGCGGCACTGGAAGCCGGTCGCCGCCATGCCGAGCACCAGGCCGCGCATGACCGGCTGACCGGCCTGCCCAATCGCATGAGCTTCGACGTGCACCTGGCGCGCGTGCTGACCGACCGGCTAAGCGCGGGCACCCAAATCTCGCTGCTGATGCTCGACCTCGACCGCTTCAAGCAGGTTAATGACACGCTGGGCCACCAGGCCGGCGACGAGCTGATCTGCGCGGTGGGCCGGCGCATCCGCACCGTTGTCGGCCCCGGCGTGATGATCGCCCGCCTGGGCGGGGACGAATTCGCCATCCTGGTCGTGTCGCGCGACCACCAGCACGATGTCGCCGCCATGGCCAGCGGCATTATCGAGGCGATCGGCCAGCCCTTCGACCTCAACCATTTCAAGGCGCATGTCGGGGTCAGCATCGGCATCGTCAATGTCACCGGCGGCAACGCCGAGCCGCGCGAACTGGTGCGCAAGGCCGATATTGCCCTGTATGAGGCCAAGGCCGGCGGCCGCAATCGCGCGGTGGTCTATGAAGAACATATGAACGAGCTGCTGCAGCTCCAGCACACGATCGAGGGCGAGCTGCGCGAGGCTCTGGAACGCAACGATCAACTAGACGTCGCTTTCCAGCCGCTGATCGACCAGCGCAGCCGCAAGGTGATCGGCGCCGAGGCGCTGGCGCGCTGGAGCCATCCCAAATATGGGCAGATCTCGCCGGCCCGCTTCATTCCGGTGGCCGAGAATACCGGCCTGATCGAGGCGCTGGGCGAATTCGTGCTGCGCCGCGCCTGCGAACTGGGCGCCACCGCGCCGGGCCGCACCATTGCCGTCAACATCTCGCCGACCCAGTTGCGCAATCCGCGCTTTTCGGTGCAGGTCTTCGATATCCTGCGCCAGACCGGCATGCGGCCGACCGACCTCGAGCTGGAAATCACCGAATCCATCCTGCTCGACGACGAGCATGTTTCAGCGCAGAACCTGCGCACGTTCAGGGCGGCCGGCATTCACATCGCGCTCGACGATTTCGGCACCGGCTATTCTTCGCTGAGCTATCTCAAGCGCTACCCGGTGGACCGCATCAAGATCGACCGTTCCTTCGTCAGCCAGCTTTCCGAAGGCCATATGTCGGTGGCCATCACCCAGGCTATCGTGACCCTGGCCCATGCCATGGAAATCGAGGTGACGGCGGAGGGCGTCGAGACCGAGACCCAGGCCGATATTCTCAGCCGGCTGGGCTGCAACACGCTGCAGGGCTTCCTGTTCTCGAGTGGCGTACCCGCCGACCGGATCACCGCCATCTTCGCCGACAAGGCCAATGCCATCGAACGGCAGCGCCGCAGCAAGGTGGCGTGAAAGCCCCATTAACCGAAATCGCCGGTTTTCCGGGCGATTCACCACTCGCTAAGGCGCTGCCGCGACACTCCCGCGCAACGGTCGGGGGACAGGTCATGGCACAACAGGGCAATTCGGGCTGGCAGTTTTCGCGCAAGGTGATGGTGCCCATCATCCTCGCCATCACCATGACCATCGGCACGGTGGCCGGCTTCATCACCTGGTCGATCACCCGCACCGACGAACATGCCCTGGCGCGGCAGACCACGCTGCTGCAACAGGCGCTGGCCGACAAGGTGGCCAGCGTGCCCGTGGGCAAGGTTGATCTTGCTGTGTGGGACGAGGCGCTCGACGCTCTCGAAACCCGCGACCTGCAATGGCTCAACGAGAATATCGGCAGCACGGCCTTCAGCAGCTATGGCCAGGGCCGGGTCTATCTGCTCGATGCCAATGGCAAGCCGATCTATGCCATGCGCGATGGCGGCCAAGTGCCGGCCAAGGCCTTCGAGGCCATCCGCGAACCCATCGCGCCGCTGCTCGAGGAACTGCATTCGCTCGACAATCTCGCGGCCATCGATGCCTATAACAATTTCATCGGCGCGGCGCCCCCGGCGGCCACCGACATGGTGCTGATCGAGGACCGCCCCGCCATCGTCAGCGTCATGCCCATGCTGCATGATGTCAGCACCGATTTCGCGCCTGTCGGCGAGGAGCCCATCTATGTGGCGGCGCTGATGCTCGACGGCGGCATGGCCGGGGCGCTCGAACGCCAGTTCCAGTTTGAAAAGGCACGCTTCGAGACCAGTCCCGCCATAACTGGTGCGGAAGCCGCCTTCCCCATCGTCAACAAAGCCGGCGAGGCCATTGCCTGGTTCAAGTGGCAACCCGATCGCCCCGGCGCGCGCATCCTCAACGACACGCTGCCCGCCTTGCTGGGCGCCCTGCTGGTGGCCGGCACCATCATCATGCTGCTGATGCGCAACCTGCAGCGCGCCTCGGCCCAGTTGCAGGCCGAGAGGGCCGATGCCCAGCACCGCGCCATGCACGACCCGCTGACCGGGCTGGGCAACCGCGCCCTGTTCCGCGATCGGCTCGACAGCGCCCTGCTGACCCTGCCCCGCGGCGAACCACGGCTGGCCCTGCTGGCGCTCGACCTCGATCGCTTCAAGCAGGTCAACGACACGCTGGGCCACGAGGCGGGCGACGAATTGCTGCGCCAGGTCGCCTCGCGCATCACCAGCATATTGCGGCCATCGGATACGCTGGTGCGTCTGGGAGGCGACGAATTCGCCATAATCCAGACCGGCATCACCGCCCATTCCGATGCGGCGGGTCTGGCCCAGCGGGTTATCGACGCGCTGCAGGCGCCGTTCCACATTGCCGGTAAGGTCGCCGAAATCGGCGTCAGCGTGGGCATTGCCACCGTGCCCGACCTAGCCCAGACCGACAGCGAATTGGTGACCCGCGCCGACGACGCGCTCTACCAGGCCAAGTCGGGCGGCCGCAACCGCTATTGCTTCCACGCCAATGCCGACCTGCCCGCGGGGCATCCGACGCAACTGGAACAGCAGGTGCGAGAGGCCTTCGAGCAGCGCGGCGCGGCTTAAGGCCCCCTTCACGTCTCCCCAAAGGGAGAGGTGAGAAAACTCATCTCACCGCGGCCAGCACGGCGCCCAGCCGTGTCTCGCGCATCAGCAGGCCCGTGCGGCCCTTGCCGGCGCCGTCCCAGAGCGGCTTGAGCTTGCCCTGGCTGAACAGCTTGAACAGGCACGGCGCAATGTAGGATTTGCGGCAGATGACCGGCGTATTGCGCAACACGTCGGCAATCTGCTGGGACACCTCGGCCATCTGGCGGCGGCGCGCCGTCTCGGTTTCACCGACCTCCAACTGCGCCAGGGCCTCGCCGGCCATTGCATTGGCATGGAGCATGCGGAAATCCTTGGCGGCGATCTTGACGCCAGCCAGCTCGCGCAGCCAGGCATTGATGGCCCCGGTGCGGATCGGGCGCACCTTGCCCGTCTCGTCCCGCCACACCAGGAGGCGCTTGCCCGGCAGCGCCTTGATGCGACTGACGGCATCGGCCAGGCGCGCATCGGTGAGGCAATATTCCACCCTCTTGCCGCCCTTGGCATCGAAGGTCATGCAGACCTCCTCGCCCTCGACCCTGATATCGCGGGCATAGAGCGTGCCGGCACCGCGCGTGCCATTGCTTTCGAGATATTTCTCCCGGCCCACGCGCATGGCCGTCTTGTCGATCAGCGCCACGGCAATGGCCAAGGCCAGCTCGCGGCTGCCTGCCTCGGCACCCAGGGCAGCCGCAATCCTGCGGCGCAGGCGCGGCAACACATCGGTGAGCCGGGCCAGCCGGCGTTGCTTCTTGCGCTCGCGCCGCAATTCCCAATCCGGGTGGTAGATATATTGGTCGCGCCCCGCCTCATCCCTACCCAGGGCCTGGATATGCGCCCGTTCATCCGGAGCGATCCGCACCGCACGCCAGGCCGGGGGGATGCCCAGCGTCTGGATGCGGGCACGGGTCACCGCATCGCGGATCACGCCGCCATTTTCATCCCGGTAGCAGAAGCCCTTGCCGCGCCTTTCGCGCGTCAATGTCAGCGCCTCCCGGCCAACCTTGACCAGCCGCATCGTGTCAGTTCGGATTGGGCTGGGTGAGGGTATAAACGAGGTAGATGATGGCAAACAGCACGATGAGGCCAAGCATCGACCAGACCAGGACCCGCATATTCATCCTGCGCGGACTGGCCTGGCGCACCTCTGTCTTGGTCTTGTGCGGGTCATAGGTTTCCATGACGCTCTCCTGTTCTCTCCGAGAGCAACGGCGCCGCGGCGCTGTGGTTCCGCGCCGGCCCTTGACGCCGCCGCCGCCGCGACCGACCTTCGGCCATGACTGATACCAAGGACCAGACCATGACCGATGCCGCCGCCCTCACACGCATGATCCTGGCCGGACAGGGCAAGCAGCAGGCCGACCTGGTCATCAGGAATGTGAAACTGCTCGATGTTATTACCGGCGCCGTGACCACGACCGATATCGCCATTGTCGGCGACCGGATCGTGGGCACCCATGCCAGCTATGAGGGCAAGACGGTTATCGACGGCAGTGGGCGCTTTGCCGTGCCGGGCTTCATCGATACCCATCTGCACATCGAATCCTCGCTGGTCACGCCGCTGGAATTCGACCGCTGCGTGTTGCCGCATGGCGTCACCACGGTCATCTGCGACCCGCATGAAATCGCCAATGTGCTGGGCGCCGAGGGCATCAGCTATTTCCTCGACTGCGCCGAGCGGACGGTGATGGACATAAGGGTGAACCTCTCATCCTGCGTGCCGGCCACCGGCTTCGAAACCTCCGGCGCGCAGCTCGAAATCGCCGATCTCGAGCCGTTCCGCGCTCACCCCCAGGTCATCGGCCTGGCCGAAATGATGAACTTCCCCGGCGTGCTCAATGCCGATCCCGGCATCATCGCCAAGCTCGCGGCCTTCCAGGGCGGGCATATCGATGGCCATGCGCCCCTACTGCTGGGCACCGCGCTCAACGGCTATCTGAGCGCCGCAATCCGCACCGACCACGAGGCCACGTCAGCCGCCGAAGCGCGCGAGAAACTGGCCAAGGGCATGGCCATCCTCATCCGCGAAGGCTCGGTGTCCAAGGATCTCAAGGCCCTGGCCGAAGTGCTGGACGAGAACACATCCAGCTTCGTCGCCCTCTGCACCGATGATCGCAACCCACTCGACATTGCCGAGGAAGGCCATCTCGACTCTTCCATCCGCCGGCTCATCGCCATGGGGCGACCGCTGCACCATGTCTATCGCGCCGCCAGCCATTCGGCCGCCCGCATTTTCGGCCTGAAAGATCGCGGCCTCGTCGCGCCGGGCTGGCGCGCCGATATCGCCCTGCTCGACAGCCTCGAAGACTGCCGCGTCTCCGATGTCATCGCCGCCGGCCGGCTGGTCGGCCCCGACCTTTTCGCCGCCCGCATACCGATCGAGCCGGTGGGCCTGAACTCGATGAAAGCCAAGCCGGTGTCGGCGGACGATTTCATCGTCGCCCCTCGTGCCGACCAGAACCAGACGCCTGTCATCGGGGTGAAGCCCGGGCTGATCCTCACCTTCCGCGATGGCGCCACCTTGCCCGTGAGCGAGCGCGGCACCCAGCCCGATCTCGATGCCGACGTGCTCAAGGTCGCCGTGATCGAGCGGCATGGCAGGAACGGCAATATCGGCCGCGGCTTCGTGCGCGGCTTCGGCCTCAAGCGTGGCGCCATCGCCTCATCGGTGGGCCATGACAGCCATAATATCACCGTCATCGGTGCCACGGACGAGGACATGGCCGTGGCCGTCAACCGGCTGATCGAATTGCGCGGCGGCTTCGTGGTGGCCGATGACGGCCGGGTGACGGCCGAACTGGCGCTGCCCATTGCGGGCCTGATGAGCCCCAAGCCCTTCGAGGACGTAACCCATGACCTGCATGCCTTGCGGGAAGCTGCCTACAAGCTTGACTGCGTTTTGCCTGAGCCTTTCCTGCAGGTTGCCTTCCTCGCGCTCCCTGTTATCCCGCATCTCAAGATGACCGATCGCGGCCTGTTCGATGTCGATAAATTCGATTTCGTGAGCTGACGGGTGAGCCTCTCCTCACTTTACCTGGCCTGGGTCGAGGACCTGCCGCCGCGCCTCAATGGCGTAAAGCGGAAGCGCGGCATCGCATTGACCATGCCCGATGGCATCACGCTCAAGACCGATCACTACGCGCCAGACAGCGCCGGCCCCCACCCCACCATATTGATGCGCCTGCCCTATGGGCGGCGCGGCTTTGCCGGCATTGCCGAAGCCTATTCGGAACGCGGCTTTCACGTCGTGGTCCAGGCCTGCCGCGGCACCGAGCGGTCGGGCGGGGAATTCGACCCTTTCACCAACGAGCGCGCCGACGGGCTGGCGACGCTGGAATGGATCAAGGCGCAGCCCTGGTTCGACGGGCGGATCGGCCTCACCGGCCCCAGCTATCTGGGCTATGCGCAATGGGCCATCAGTGATGCCCTGCCCCCAATTTCGGCCATGGCCACCAAGGTGACGACGGCCAACTTCCGGCCGGTCGTCTTCCCGTCAGGCGCCTTTCATCTCAATCTCTGGCTCTCGTGGGTGCAGGTGATCGAGGGTCTGCGCGACCGGCCGCTGGCCACCGCCGCCCGCATGTTTTCCGGCGATATCGAGCGCCGCACCGACCGCGCCGCCGCCATCTTGCCGCTGGTGGAAGCCGACAAGGCGGCCGTGGGCCACAAGGTCCCGTTCTGGCGCCACTGGTTCGAGCATGCCATCGGCAACGACGCCTTCTGGGCCGCCCTCGACCACAGCCATCGCCTGAGCGAAACAACCCCGCCGGTGCATTTCATCTCCGGCTGGTATGATTTCATGCTCGATCCCCTGCTGGCCGATTACCAGCACCTGGTCGAACTGGGCCACGCGCCCTACCTGACCGTGGGCACCTGGTTCCACGTCGCCGAGGAATTGCAGCGCGATAACCTGCGCGAAACCCTGCTCTGGATGCGGGCCAAACTGCTGGGCGACGACGCCGGCCTGCGCCGCCGCCCGGTGCGCATCCATATTTCCGGGCTCGACGAATGGCGCGAATTCGACCGCTACCCGCCCGGCCCAGCAAGCCCGGTCACCTGGCATATCGGCCCCGGATCAACCCTGGCCCCAACCGATTCAAACACGGGCAGCGACGCTTATCGCTACGATCCTGCCGAGCCGACACCCAATCTGGGCGGCGCCATCTTCGCCTTTACCGGCGCCGGGGCCGTGGACAATGCCCCGCTCGAAGCGCGGGATGACGTGCTTGTCTATACCGGGCCGGTGCTGACCAGCCCGGTCACGATCATCGGCCAGTGCCACGTGACCCTGCATGCCCGCGCCAGCCTCGACCATGCCGACTTCTTCGTGCGGCTCAACGATGTCGATCCGGACGGAAAGTCCTTCAATATCTGCGATGGGCTGGTGCGCGTGACGCCGGAAACCCCGAAGGAGCCGGATGGAAGCTGGCGGTTAGCCTTTCCACTGCACGCCACTGCGCACAGCTTCCGGGCGGGCCACCGGCTACGCCTGCTCATCGCCTCGGGAGCACATCCGAGATATGCGCGAAATTTGGGGACGGATGAGAAGGTAGGGACGGCGACGGCGATGGTGGCCAATGAGGTGGAGGTGTTCCACGAGGGAACGGCGGTGACGCTGCCGTTGTATGAGGTCTAGTTCGTCCGGTGGGGTACCCCCTCCTAGCCTCCCCCTGATAGGGGGAGGAACAGATCGGGGCTTTGGCAACATTTGCCACACCCACCAGCCGGATTCCTCCCCCTGCCAGGGGGAGGTTAGGAGGGGGTATTTCACAAAACTCCTACTTCCCGTCCCGCGCCTTCACCTTCCGCCGCGCGGCATGCAGCAGCGGCTCGGTATAGCCGCTGGGCTGGTCCGCGCCATGCAGGGCCAGGTCCAGTGCCGCCTGGAAGGCGATCGACTGGAAATTCTCGGCCATGGGACGATAGAGCGGATCACCCGCATTCTGTTCGTCCACGACGCTCGCCATGCGCTCGAAGGTGGAGCTCACCTCGTCGCGGCTGACCAGTCCATGGCGCAGCCAGTTGGCGACGGCCTGCGATGAAATCCGGCAGGTGGCGCGGTCTTCCATCAGGCCGACATTGTTGATGTCGGGCACTTTGGAACAGCCAACCCCCTGCTGCACCCAGCGCACGACATAGCCCAGAATGCCCTGGGCATTGTTTTCGAGCTCGCGGGTGATCTCCTCGCGGCTCAGCGAAAAGGGCACCTGCACCGGCATGGAGAACAGGTCCGCCAGGGGCGGCACTGCCTGGTTGTGGCGGCGCTTCTGGGCCTCGAACACGTCGACCTGGTGATAATGCAGCGCGTGCAGCGTCGCCGCGGTTGGGCTGGGCACCCAGGCCGTATTGGCGCCGGCCTGGGGGTGGGCGCCCTTGCTCGCCATCATCGCGGCCATGTCGTCGGGCCGCGCCCACATGCCCTTGCCGATCTGCGCCTTGCCCGAGAGCCCGCAGGCCAGCCCGATCAGCACATTGCGATCTTCATAGGAGCTGAGCCAGCGTTCGGACTTGATCTCGTCCTTGCGCAGCACCGGCCCGGCCTCCATCGAGGTATGGATTTCGTCGCCGGTGCGGTCGAGGAAACCGGTATTGATGAAGAACACGCGGCTGCGGGCTTCATAGATGGCGGCCTTGAGATTGGCGGAGGTGCGACGCTCCTCATCCATGATGCCGATCTTGATCGTGTTGGGAGCCAGGCCCAGCATCTTCTCGACCGAAGTGAAGATGGCGCAGGCAAAGGCCACTTCCTCGGGCCCGTGCATCTTGGGCTTGACGATATAGATAGCGCCGGTGGCGCTGTTGACCTTGTCCTGCATGGCGCAGAGCACGGTGACGGCCGCATCCATCAGCCCTTCGCCGATGGGCTTGCCATCGAACAGCACGGCATCCGTCGTCATCAGGTGGCCGACATTGCGCACCAGCAGCAGCGAGCGGCCCTTGAGCAC
This sequence comes from uncultured Devosia sp., assembly GCA_966192215.1. GTDB lineage: Bacteria > Pseudomonadota > Alphaproteobacteria > Rhizobiales > Devosiaceae > Devosia. The sequence goes on from CBIGSA010000020.1 coordinate 20,164, forward strand.
CAATGGAGCGCCATTGACGTCCTTGTAGGTCCGGTCAGCCTTGAGTTTGCGGGTGATGGTGCGGCCATTCTTCTCGAACGTATCTTCCAGCGTGCCATTCATCAGGCCCAGCCAGTTGCGATAGACGCCGACCTTGTCCTCGGCATCGACCGCGGCGACGGAATCCTCGCAGTCCTGGATCGTGGTCAGCGCGGCTTCGACCACGATATCGGCGAGCCCGGCTTTATGCGTGCCGCCGATAACGCTGCCCGGCTCGATGATGAGGATGACATGCAGCCCATTGTGCCGCAGCACGATCTCGCCGCTCGCCTCGGTGCCGCCATAGCCGACGAACGCGGCGGGATCCCTGAGGCCGGTGCGGGCATTGGTGGTGTCCACTTCGAGATGGCGGACTTCGCCATCCTTGATGACGTGGTAGCCGGTCACGTCGCGATGGCTGCCCGAGGCCTAGGGGAAGGCATCGTCGAGGA
>CBIGSA010000021.1:0-20288 GCA_966192215.1 uncultured Devosia sp.
CCCTGCGTCGGGGCCGCGTGATGGCGGGGACGGGCAGAAGTATGCGCGCGGTTTTGAGAGTGGGGATAAAATGGATAAGTTCACCGATGTTTCCCCAACCACCATGTCGGGGATGGGGTGGGATGGTGTCACACTCTACCCACGGGTGGCACAGGGCGGGCACGTCCCCGACAAATTCTGCCGCCCCGGTTGAACTTCCATCGTCTTCTACCGATTGTAACTACCGGGTGGATGGCGGAAGCCAGCAAGAGGATACGAGCATGAACGACTTCAACGCGCAGGTCATTGCCGATTTCAAGCAGCATGGCGGCAAGCCGGGCGGCTATTTCAAGAATGCCCCGGTGCTGCTGCTCCATTCTATCGGCGCCAAATCAGGGCAGCAGCGGATGCAGCCGCTGATGTATCTGCGCCAGGAAGCGGATGGCCCCTGGTATATCTTCGCCTCCTATGGCGGTGCGCCCAAGAACCCGGCCTGGTTCCACAACCTGGTGGCCCATCCCGATGTGGAGATCGAGATTGGCGACGGCGCCACGATCGAACGCATTCCGGTGCATGCCCGCGTGCTCGAGGGAAATGAACGGACCACCGTTTACGCTGAACAGGCCCGCCGCTTCCCGCAGTTTGCGGGCTATCTGGAAAAGACGACGCGCGAGAGCATTCCGGTGGTGGAACTCACGCGCCGCTAGTCCTGCATTCCACTCATGGCTGCTTCTCAATCAAATGATTGATTGATGGTCTGAACCGCGCTATTGGCACCCACCGCATCGAGCGGAGGTGCCGCCATGACCATGGACATATCGCTGACCGGCAAGCGCGAAAGCGGCGATGATCGCCGCCTTGCCATTGCCCAGGCGGCGCGGGCGATCATCGTCGAAAAGGGGCTCGAAGGCCTGCGCACGCGCGATATAGCGGCGCGGGTCGGCATCAATATCGCCACGCTTCACTACCATGTGCCATCCAAGGAAGCGCTGGTCGCACTGGTGGCAGAGTCTCTGCGCCACGATTTCAAGGCACAGGCACTGCGTCATCCGCGCCAGGGCAGGAGCGGGCTCGAACAGTTGCGGCTCGAATTCGACGATTTTCGCGAAACCGTCGTCGATATGCCCGATCTCATCATCATACTGACAGAACTTGTCGAGAGGGCGAGGCGAGATAAAGCCATCGCCGAGATCATGCTGCCCATGCGCGATTTCTGGCGAAGCCAGTTCGCCGACATTTTCCGGCTTGGTATGTCCGACGGCTCGTTCCGGCCCGACCTCGACCCCGAGGCGGCCGCCCTGATTTCGACTGGCGCCCTCTCCGATTGCTGGCGCCAGTGCAGTTCGTCGCCTTCCGACCTCGACCGCGTGGCGGCCGAACTGGAGCGCGCATTCATCCGCAGATCCTGACCTTCAAGGAAAGACCATGTCTACTCACAGCCATAATGCCGGGGCAGAGGTCCCGCCCGACCCGCGTCGATGGCTGGCCCTCGGCATCCTGCTGATCGCCAACTTCATGAACCTGATCGATGTCACCATCGTCAATGTCGCCTTGCCCTCGATGCGCGATGGACTGGGCGCCACCGACAGCCAGATCGAATGGGTGATCGCGGCCTATATCCTGGCTTTCGCCCTGGGCCTGCTGCCCTTCGGCCGGCTGGGCGACATCCTGGGGCGCACTACGCTCTTCCTGTGGGGCGTGGCCGGCTTCACGGCAGCTTCAGCCTTGTGCGGGCTGGCGCCCAATATCGAATTCCTCATTGCTGCCCGCGTGGTCCAGGGCCTGGCCGGCGCAATGATGACGCCCCAGGTGCTGGCCATTGCCACGGTGACCTTCCCGCCGCAGGAGCGCGGGCAGGCCTTCTCGTTGTTCGGGCTTTCGGCCGGCCTTGCCTCGGTCTGCGGTCCCATCCTGGGTGGCGTGCTGATTTCGGCCAACCTGTTCGGTCTGTCGTGGCAGCCCATCTTCCTCGTCAATATCCCGATCGGCATTGCCGCCGTCATTGCCGGCTGGTTCCTCATTCCGCGCCTGCCCGGTCATCCCGGCCTGCGCAACGACTATGTCGGCATTGGCCTGTTTGGTCTTGGTATCATGGCGGTGGTGTTCCCCATCGTTGAAGGCCGCGCCTATGGCTGGCCGGCCTGGGCCTTTGCCATGATCGCCGCCGGCCTGGCTTTGCTGGTCGCCTTCGTGCTGTGGACACGCAACCGGGCCGCGTCAGGCGCGCCGCAGCTGCTCAACTTCGACCTCATCGCCAACAAGCAGTTCATGTTCGGTGCCTTCGTCGTCACGGTCTTTGCTTCGGGCATACCCGGCATGTTCATGGTCATTTCGCTGCTGTTGCAGGGAGGATTCGATTTCACGCCTCTGGAATCGGGCCTGACCAACACCCCCTTCTCGGTGGGCGTGCTCATTGCCTCGGCGATTGCCGGCCGCTTCGGTGCCAGCTTCCTGCGTGTACGCCTCGCCACGGCGGGCGCGCTGCTGTCCTTCGGGATTGCCTGGCTGCACTTCTACATTGCGGGTGTGACCGACAGCATCGACCACTGGGCCTTCCTGACGCCGCTGCTGATAGCGGGCATTGGCCTTGGCCTGGGCTTTTCCTCGCTGTTCCAGCTCGTGCTGGCCAATGTGCCGCCGCGCGATGCCGGGGCCGGCTCGGGGGCCTTGCAGGCCTTCCAGCAGGTGGGCGGCGCGCTGGGCGTGGCCATTATCGGGGAAATCTTCTTCACCCGGCTCGGCAATGGCTTTGCCGGCGGGGCGAGCCAGCATGCCGCCTTTGCCGACGCTTCGAGCCTGGCGCTCTGGTATGTCGTGGGCAGCTTTGCGCTGGTTCTGCTGATGGCCCCGCTGTTCCGGCGGCCCAATGGCGGGCAGGGGCGCGGCGCCCCGGTCCAGCCGGTAATGGCTGAAGCCTGAATCGAAAAGGGCGCCTCCCCGGGCGCCCTTTTTCATTGCACCGGCTGGGTCAGCGGCGTGCGGTCGGCACGGAAGGCATAGAGTTTTTCCTGCATCCGCGCGCCCAGTGGCATGAAGAGCGGCAGCATCAGGTCACGCAGGCGCAATGCCAGCCAGGATTGCGCCTGCTTCTGCGTTCCCACGGCGCGGCCGATGGCAATGGCCTTCTGCACCCGCTGGCGCCGCAATTGCTCGAAGCGGGCAAACGCGCCGGAGTGGTCCGGCGCCGCAGCCAGGCAGGCAGCCAGCACCACGCCATCCTCGATGGCCAACGACGCGCCCTGGCCGGAATGCGGCGCCACGGCATGGGCCGCATCGCCCATCAGCAGCACCCGACCGGCCGACCAGCGCGGCAATTCGGGCATGTCGTAGATTGGGTAGTGCCGGTCAATACGGGGCGTCGCGGCCAGGATGGCCATGGTGTCGAGCGGGTCGCCCGCATGCATGGCAGCCAGCTTGCCGGCATAGGCGGCGGCGTCCGTAACAAGGCCGGTCTCGCTTTCCGGGGCGGGATAGGAATTGAACCAATAGACCGGCCCGCCGTCCCGCTTGATATAACCGAAGAAACCGCGGCGGCCGAAGACCATGTTCATCACGCCATCGGTATCCGGCACGCCGGGCGCCTCGGTGAAGCCGCCTGTGCCGATAAGGCCGGAATAGCGGGGTTGCGGCAGGTCCGGAAAAATCCGTCGCCGCACCGGGGAGCGCAATCCGTCGCAGGCCAGGGCCAGGACGAAGCGCGGCGTCTCGCCCCTGACGGTCAACACGACGCCATCGGCGTCCTGGGTGATGTCCTCGATGCCGGCGCCATGATGGATGGTGATGCCGGCCTCCAGCACCGCATCGAGCAGCAGGCCGGCCAAGGCACCGCGCCGCAGCGTGATAGAGCCGGCGCCATAGCTGGCGGCATGATCGGCATAATCCACCAGCGCCAGCCGCTTGCCGGCCTCGTTGAAAATGGCGAGAGCGCGCGTCGACAGGCCCGCCGCCATGACCTTTTCTGAGAGACCGAGGGCGCGCAGGGCGTTGCAGCCATTGGGCGCCAACGTCAGGAACAGGCCCTCCTCGCGAAGCTGTTGCGGCTGCTGTCGCTCGAAGACGACGGGCGTGAAACCCGCCTGCCTGAGCGCCAATGCCGTGGCCAATCCCCCAATGCCGCCGCCGCAGATGGCGATGGTGGATGAAGACGGCAGGGGACTTGCGGGGACCGGAAGGATGGGTGACATTGTACGAACGCCTTATTATTAGATAATTGAATAATTAGATGATCGAACTAAAATGTCAAGCGTGAGCAAGGATGGGTTGATCGCGGAACTGGGTGGGCTGGTGATGCGCTGGCAGGATGCCACGCAGCGTCATGACGAGGCGGTGGGTGCGCGCTGGCGGCTCAACGCATCGGAACGGCTATGCCTGAGCTTCCTGATGCGCGGCCCGCAGACAGCGAGCGCCATCGCCGCCGAGACGCGGTTGACGCCCGCCGCGGTGACGGCGCTGGTCGACCGGCTGGCCGAACGCGGCTTCGTGCGCCGCCGGCCGGACTCCCATGACCGGCGCAAGGTGATGGTGGAGGCGGGAGAGGCGGCAATGGCGCTGGTGGCGGAGGCCTATCAGCCGCTGCAACAGGCCGGCATGGCCATGCTGGCGCGCTATAGCGAGGCCGAACTGGCGGCCTTCAAGCGGATATTGCTCGACTCCATAAAGGTGCAGGAGCGGGCGACCGAAGAACTGGCGGCCAATAAAAAGCCGCCCTGAGGGCGGCTTTTTGATTCTGGAGTGGGGAGCCTAGAACGTCCAGGCCAGGCCCGCGCGAACCACCGAATTGCTCGGCTCGCTGGTGCCGCCGCCGGGCACCTGGTTGACGCCATAATGGGTCCAGGTGGCGTTGAGGCGAGCCATGATGTTTTCGGTGACCATCATGTCGACGCCCAGTCCGAGCTGGAAGCCACCGGCGGTGAAGGCCGCATTGGCCGAACCATAATGGGGCGAAAGATCGAACCGGCCCCAGGAATAGCCGACCGTGCCATAGGCCAGCACATTGTTGGCGACGGGGTAGCCAAGCGTGGCGCGTACCGCGGCGTCCCATTTGAGCGCGCCGTAATTGGCGCCGCTATATTCGAACTGGGTAGCGACATTGTTCACTTCGGCGTCGATACCGAAGACGAACCAGTCATTGAGTTGATAGCGATAGCCGGCAAAGACGCCGGCGCTGCCGCCGATATCGCCCAGCAACTGTTCGGGCGGCGGCAGCCCGGCATTGCTCTCATGGCTCTTCATGCCGATCAGGCTCCCCTGAGCGCCGACATAGAAGCCGTCCCAGGCTGAATAGCTCGGCTGGTACATGCCACTGGTGACGACCGGGGCCACCATGGATTGGGCCTGCGCCGCCATGGTCGAGCCAGCCACTGCAACAATGGCTGCCGCCGCCAGTGTGATTTCCTTACGCATGACAAAACCCCCGCAAACCTGATGGCTAAAATTTGCCACGACTTTTCCGGACCCGGCTATGCCAAATGCGCCACACCCCGGCCAAATCGCCCGAGCTGTGACAAATGGTTAGCAAATGGTCAACCGCGCCAGAACGCCGCAAGGGCTTCCCTGGCGGCTTCGACCCGGCCCTGACGACGTCCCTCGATCGCGGCGGGCCGGCCGGATGCCGGGTTCATCTGGCCGCCGGTAGCGGCCAGTGCCCCCATGGTTTCGGCATCGGGATGAATGACCGCCACCTGCGCGCCGGACTTGCGCAGGGTTTCCACCGCCGAATCGAGGCTCACCAGACGCATGGCCTGGGGTGGCGCGATGAGCGACAGGATCAGCACCCGGTCATAGCCAAGCGCCAGATCGGCATTGTCGCCGGAGTGATAGCCGCCATCGAAATAGTGCTGACCCTCGAAGGCTACGGGCGAGGCACCGAACGAGGCGGTGGTGGCAATGACAGCGTCGACCAGATCGATGCCGCTGTCGCGGTCGAAGGCGCGCCGCTCCCCGGTTTCGGCATTGATGGCGGTGATGAGCACGCGCTGTTCCGGCCAGGCGGCAAGGGCAAGCTGGTTGGCAACGGTGTGCCGGCGATCGGTGCCGGTTTCGACAGCGGTTTCCAGCGCCAGAGCGCCATATCTGCGCAGGATGTCGGTCAGACTGCCGCCGGCCTGCCTGGCCTCCTCGACCCCGACCTTGATCCGCGCCCAGTCGATGCGCGGCTGCGGACCGGAGGGTGGGCCATCCCGTCCGGCACGACGCTGGTAGATTGTCTCGAGCGGCTCTCCGCCGGTAAGGTCCAGCGCCACCCGGGCGCCGGAAGAGGTGCCCACGAAGAGATCGGCATTGCGGACATCGAGGCCTGCATCGGCCATGCCGGTGACTAGGCCGATCTCCCACGAGCTGCCGACATAGCCACCGCCTGCCAGCACCAGGGCGCGCCGCATGGTGCCGGACCCGTTCAGCGGACGATCAGCGTGCCGGCGCCGAATTCGGTGAAGAGCTCGACCAGCACGACATGGGGCATCTTGCCGTTGAGGATCACCACGCCCTCCACGCCGTTATCGAGCGCCTCCAGGCAGGTTTCGACCTTGGGAATCATGCCGCCCGAAATGGTACCGTCGGCGATCAGTTCCTTGGCCTCGCGCACGCTCAATTCGGGGATCAGCTTGCCGTCCTTGTCGAGCACACCGGGCACGTCGGTGAGGAAGAGCAGGCGCTTGGCGCCGAGCGAGCCGGCAATGGCCCCGGCAAAGGTATCGGCGTTGATATTGTAGGTATTGCCGTCGCGGCCCGGGGCGACGGGGGCGATGACCGGAATCATCTCGGAGCGCGCCAGCAGGTCGAGCAGGGTGCGATCGACCTCGACCGGTTCGCCGACAAAGCCCAGATCGAGCACTTTCTCGATATTGGAGGTCGGGTCCTTCATGGTCTTGTGCGCCTTCTTGGCGAAGACCATGTTGCCGTCCTTGCCGCACAGGCCGATGGCCCATTCGCCCTCGGCATTGATGAGCGCCACGATCTCCTTGTTGATGGAGCCGGCCAGCACCATTTCGACCACTTCCATGGTCCGCGCATCGGTAACGCGCAGCCCGCCCTCGAACTTGGACTCGATGCCCAGATTCTTGAGCATGGATGCGATCTGCGGCCCGCCGCCATGCACGACGATCGGGTTGACCTTGGACTGCTTGAGCAGCGCGATGTCGCGCGCAAAGGCCTGACCGAGCTTGAGATCGCCCATGGCATGACCGCCATATTTCACCACGACCGTCTTGCCTTCGTAGCGCTGCATATAGGGCAGGGCCTGGGCAAGGATGCCGGCATCGTGGCTGAACCGGTCGGTCGAAGGCTGATCAGTCATGGACAGACCCATTCTGTTGGATAGCAAGGCGAAAAAGACCGCAACGGGTCTAGAACATCAATGCCCAAAGGAAAAGACGGTTCTGCGGCATTTGCGCATTGATCGAATTTAGGCTCTGTTGCGTTATCGCTCTGGCCGGGCGCCGCGCCGGAAGAGGAGCGGCCGGGCCCTGCGTGCGGAGGAGATCATCGCTACACCGTCCAAGGACATTGCCGACCTGATCGCGCGTTGCGCCCTGCGAGACCGGGCGGCGTTCCGTCTGCTCTACGAGCGGACCAGCGCGAAACTCTTCGGGGTGACCCTGCGTATCTTGAAGGACCGTTCGGAGGCCGAGGAGGCCATCCAGGAGGTCTATGTGAAAATCTGGCAGCGCGCAGATCGCTATGTGGCCGGCAATACCAGCCCGATAAGCTGGCTGGTTGCGGTGGCTCGCAATCACGCGCTCGACATCCTGCGGGCGCGCCGACCGGCCGCCGAGGATATCGATGTGGCGCTGGACATTCCCGATGGCGGCCCGAGTCCGGAACGGGCTGCCCAGGATAGCGAGGAACGCGGCCGGATCGAAGACTGCCTGAGCACGCTCGACCCCGACCGGGCCGAGGCGGTGCGGGGCGCCTATCTCGATGGCTATAGCTACGAGGAACTGGCATCGCGTTTCGCCGTGCCGCTCAATACGATGCGGACCTGGCTGCGCCGGAGCCTCATCAAACTGAAAGAATGCCTGACGACATGAGCATGCAGGACGACAGCACCGGAGACCATGAAGGACACAGCGCGCTGGTGGCCGAATATGTGCTCGGCCTGCTGCCGGCCGGCCAGCACGAGCGCGTCGGCCGCCTGATCGAAGCCGATGCGGGCCTGCGGGCCGAGCGCGACTTCTGGATTGCGCGCTTCGCCGCGCTCGATGGCGAGTTCAAGGAAGTGACCCCGCCAGCCTATCTCTATGCGGCCATCGAGGCCCGGGCCTTTGGCAGTGCGGAAGGCAAGCGTGCGTCCCTGTGGGAGAGCCTGGCGCTATGGCGCGGCATTGCGGCAGGAGCGCTGGCCGTGGCTGTCGCCGCGGTCGGCTTCAATCTCATGCAGCCACGTTTCGATGCCGACCAGCTGGCGGTGCAACTGGTGGCAGCCCTGCAGGCGCATGAAGGCAGCGGGATTGAATTCGTCGCCGTCTATGACCAGGCCCAGGGCGCGGTGCGCATCACTTCGCTCAAGGGCGCTGCTGTGCCGGATAAGGATTTCGAACTCTGGTACATCAATGGTGACCAGCCGGCCGTGTCGATGGGCGTCATCCCTGTCAATGCGCGCCTGGAAATTCCGCTCGATGCCGAGGCCAAGGCCAGCATCGGCCCAGGCACCGTGCTGGCCGTGACGCTGGAACAGACCGGCGGCTCGCCCACCGGTGTCGCCCAGGGTCCGATCGTGGCGCTCGGCCCGGCAACCGCAATCTGACGCGGCTTACGAAACCGGGCGCCGAAAAGTTTCACTCGAAACGCGAAATATAGGTCGAAATACACCGAAACCGGGTGCGCGCAGCCTTCGTACCTTCCCACGTCCCAGCAAATGGGAGCAACACAAAGGAAGGAACGAATAAATGAACCTCTCTCTCCGCGCTCTTGCCGTCGCCGCCATGCTCTCGGTTTCCGCCCTTTCGGGCGCCGCCTTCGCCCAGGACAATCCCATGGTCGGCGGCGCCGCCATGTTCGCCGACAAGAATATTGTCGAAAATGCCGTGAACTCGGCCGACCACACCACGCTGGTGGCCGCCGTGCAGGCCGCGGGCCTGGTCGAGACCCTGTCGGGCGAGGGCCCGTTCACCGTGCTGGCCCCGGTCAATGCCGCTTTCGATGCCCTGCCGGAAGGCACGGTCGAGACGCTGCTCAAGCCCGAAAACAAGGACATGCTGTCGACCATCCTGGCCTGTCACGTGATCCCGGCCAAGGCCCTGTCGACCGACATTGTCGGCATGGTTGAAGCCGATGGCGGCGAGCATGTCGTGGACACCGTGGGCGGCTGCAAGCTGACGCTCAAGGCCGCCGATGGCAAAGTGACCGTGACCGACGAGAACGGCACCACCGCCAATGTGACCATCGCCGACGTGATCCAGTCCAATGGCGTGATCCATGTGATCGACGCCGTGCTGACGCCCAAATCGGCCATGTAACAGGCCGGCCGCTGGCCGGCTCTGTAACCTGGCGCGGTGCTGTTGCGAATGGCACCATGGAGAGGCCGCACAGGGCGGCCTCTCACCATAGTTTGACATGCCGTCCCGGCCGCGCAGGCATAGGATGGGCAACCGGGTCTGAAGGGAAGTGCCATGGCCACCATCGATCGTCGCAATCTCCTGCTGGGCGGCACGGCCCTGGCCGCGCTGGCCGCTTTCGCTGTCTTCCGCCCAACGGGGGCCACGCGCGCCGCGGAAGGCGATTTTCCGTTCAAGCTGACGGAAGAGGAATGGCGGGCCCGGCTTTCGCCGGAGGCCTATCATATCCTGCGCGAGGAGGGCACCGAGCGCCCCTTCAGCTCCCCTCTGCTCGACGAGCACCGCGAAGGCATCTTTGCCTGCGCCGGCTGCGACCAGCCGCTCTTCGTATCCGCAACCAAGTTCGATAGCGGCACGGGCTGGCCCAGCTTCTACGATTTCATCCCCGGCGCGCTTGGCACGCGCGAGGACAATAGCTTTGGCATGGTGCGGACGTCGCTGCATTGCTCCAACTGCGGTGGCCATCAAGGCCACGTCTTCGCGGACGGCCCCCCGCCTACCGGCCTGCGCTACTGCATCGACGGCCTGGCGCTGAAATTCATACCCAAGGCCGCCTGACTCGATACAGACGCCGCGATAGCCGCAATGTCATCCCCTCGAAAGCGGGGACCTCTGTTGCGGCACTGAAAAAAGGAGCTTCCCGCTTTCGCGGGAATGACTCGGTGGGATATATGTCCCACCATGAAACTCACCATCATCCAGACCGGCGAAGTGCCCGTGCCGCTGCGTGAGCGCTTCGGGCCCTATCGTAAGATGTTCGAAACCATGTTCGATGGAACCGGGCAGGGCTTCAGTTATGACATGGTGCCGGTATCTGATGGCGCGCCATTGCCCGATCCGGCTTCGCTGGAGGGCATCGTGCTGACTGGCTCGCCCGCCGGCGTCTATGACGACCATGCCTGGCTGGACCCGCTGCGCGCCTTCATCCGCGATGCCTATGGCAAGCGCATACCCATGCTCGGCGTCTGCTTCGGCCACCAGATCATGGCCGATGCGCTGGGCGGCGATGTCCGCAAGTCCGAGAAGGGCTGGGGCCTGGGGCGGCACACCTATGAGGTCAAGTCCCGGCCCGGCTTCATGCGCACGGCGCCGGCTGCGCTGGCCGTGGCCTGCTCGCACCAGGACCAGGTCATCACTCCGCCCGACGAGGCCGAGGTCATCCTGGCGTCGGATTTCACGCCCAATGCGGGACTTGCCTATCGCAACGGCGCGGCGCTAAGTTTCCAGCCGCACCCGGAATTTATCGACGACTATGCGGTGGCGCTGGCCGAACTGCGGCGGGGCAAGGCGCCGGACAATGTGGTGGAAACCGCGATCGCATCGGTGGCCACGCCGTCGCATAGTGCCGACGTTGCGGGCTATATAGGGCAGTTCTTCAGGGGACGCTGACATGGCTGTGGCGGAAAAGCTATCTGCGGTCGATGCCTATCTCGACGCCCTCCAGCATGCGCGCAAAAGCGAAGTCGCGGCGTTGCGGCTGGTGATCCTTTCGGCCGTGCCCGACCTGGTCGAGCGCATCAAGTGGAACGCGCCCAGCTTCGGGCTGGGCGATGACGACCGCATTACCATGCGGCTCCATCCCGGCGACCGGCTGCAACTGATCCTGCATCGCGGCGCCAAGGCCGGGGCCGACGATTTCTTCCGCTTCGAGGACCCCGACCGGCTGATCGCCTGGGCTGCGCCCGACCGCGGCGTGGTGACCTTCAAGGATGCAGACGACCTGGCCGGCAAGTCGGCCGCCTTGACCGAAGTGCTGCGCCGCTGGGTGGCCTGCACGACGCGTTAGGCTGACACCTTGCCGCAGGGTGGCGGCGATGCGCCTAAAGCCTCCGTTAACCATGGCGATCCCAGTGTGGCGGCAGTTCGTCCTCACCAGATCCCGCCATGTTCAGCCAGCTTTCCATTACCCAGAAACTCGTCGCCGCCTTTCTCGGATTCGGCGTCCTTGTGATCGCCTTCGGCGGCTACGCCATCCTGCAATTGCTGGCCGAGGGCAATATGGCGGTCATCGTGCCGCTGACCCTGGCCGGCGCTTCGGCGGCGCTGGGATGCCTGGTGGTCTTCGCCCTGTTCCAGCGCGTGGTTTCGCGACGTCTCAGGACACTGGTCGGCCTGACCGGCGAACTGGCCGCCGGCAGGACCGATGTCGCCATTCCCGCCCAGAACGTGTCGGACGAACTGACCGTGATGTTCGATGCATTGGAGGGCTTCCGCGCCGCGCTGATGGAGCAGACCGCCCTGGAGGAAACCGAACGGCAGCGCGATGCTGAAGCCGGCCAGCGCCGGCAGGCGGCCGACAGGCTGACCGACGACCTGCAGGCGACCATGCGGGCTGTTCTGGCGGGCGATCTGGGCCGACGGGTCGATGCGGATTATGCGCAGGCCGACCTGCGCCAGTTGGCCATCGAGGTCAATGCGTTGCTCGAGGCGGTCGACCACGGTCTTAACCGCACCGGGCAGGTTCTGTCGGCGCTGGCGCGGGCGGACCTAACAGCGCGCGTCACCGGCAGCTTTACCGGCGCCTTTGCCGACCTGCGCGACAATACCAATGCCGTGGCTGAACGGCTTGCCGAGGTGATGGGCAACCTCCAGGTGACATCGAGCCACCTCAAGACCGCAACCGGCGAAATCCTCGCCGGCTCCAACGACCTGGCGCAGCGAACCAGCCGGCAGGCCGCCATGGTGGAGGAAACCACCGCAACGGTCGAAGAGCTGTCGACAACGGTTCTGGCCAATGCCGGCCGCGCTGAAGAAGCCAACCGGTCGGTGACGGCGGCATCGCGCATCGCCCTCGAGAGTGGCACGGCCATGGATTCGGCCACCAAGGCCATGGAGCAGATTTCGGCGTCGTCGGCCAAGATTTCCAATATTATCGGGCTGATCGACGATATCGCCTTCCAGACCAACCTGCTGGCGCTCAATGCTTCGGTTGAGGCCGCGCGGGCCGGGGAGGCAGGCAAAGGCTTCGCGGTGGTCGCCGTGGAAGTGCGGCGTCTGGCGCAGAGCGCGGCCGAAGCTTCGGCCGATATCAAGCAGCTCATCGACATTTCGGTGGGCGAGGTGCGCTCCGGCACGCAGATGGTGCTGCAGATCGGCGAGCGGATCGAGGCGCTGAACAGCTCGGTTACCGAGAGCGCCGCCCTGATCGGCGAGATCGCCGCGGCCAGCCGGCAGCAGGCTGCTGCCATCAACAACGTCAATGCTGCAGTGCGCCAGATGGACGAAATCACCCAGCACAATGCGGCACTGGTGGAACAAACCAATGCCGCCATCGAGCAGACCGAGCAGCAGGCGGACGCGCTCGACAGCATCGTCGCGGTCTTCACCATCGAAGAGGGACAGCGGACCAGGGCGCGCCGGGCGGCCTGACCCAGGCTCAGCTTTCCAGCAGCATGGCGATTTCGGTGCGCAATTCGCGCAGGCCTTCGCCCTTGAGGCTGGAGGTCAGGATGACATGCGGGTGGGCGGCCGGGCGCTTGACGATGGCGGCCTGAGTGGCTGATATCACCTTATCGAGCTCCGCCTTTGAGGGTTTGTCGGCCTTGGTCAGCACCACCTGATAGCTCACGGCCGCCTTGTCGAGCTCGTTCATGACCGTCAGATCATTGTCCTTGGGGCCGTGCCGGCCGTCGACCAGCACATAGACGCGGCGCAGGGTGGCGCGACCGGTGAGATATTGATGGATGAGCCTTGTCCATTGCCGCACCTTGTCTTCGGGCGCCTTGGCATAGCCATAGCCGGGCATGTCGACGATCCTGAGGTTTTCGCTCTGGCTCTCGAAGACGTTGAGCTCCTGCGTGCGGCCCGGCGTGTTCGAGGTGCGCGCCAGCGAAGACGTGCCGCAGAGTGCATTGATGAGGCTCGACTTGCCCACATTGGACCGGCCGGCAAAGGCGATCTCGACCCGGTCCATCGGTGGCAGGTCGGCAATGCGCACGCAGCCCTTGGTGAACAGGAATGGCCGCGCGAACAGCAGCCTGCCGCGTTCGATCATGTCGGGTGCATAGTCGATGTCGGTCATCGCTCTCGCCTCAAATAGTAAGCCCGCCGGAGCTGTCCGGCGGGCATTTAGCATGGCTGATCGGGTGTGACGATCAGGACTTGGTCGGCTCGGCTTCCTTGGGCTTGCGCTTGAAAGCGTCGAGGATATTGCCGAGCAGGTTCACCTCGGCGCCATGGCGCTTCATGATGAACCACTGCTGCGCCACCGACAGCGTGTTGTTCCACGCCCAGTAGATCACCAGGCCCGCCGGGAACGTGCCAAGCATAAAGGTGAAGATGACGGGCATCCAGTTGAAGATCATCGCCTGGGTCGGATCCGGCGGCGGCGGATTGAGCTTCATCTGCACCCACATGGTGATGCCCATGATGACCGGCCACACGCCCAGATGCAGGAACCCGCCGATCAGCGGCAGCACGGTCGGATCCCACGGGATCAGGCCGAACAGGGTAAAGATATTGGTCGGATCGGGCGCCGCCAGGTCCTGAATCCAGCCGAAGAACGGCGCATGGCGCATGTCGAGGCTGATGAAAATAACCGTATAGAGCGCGAAGAAGACCGGAATCTGGATCAGGATCGGCCAGCAGCCGGAAAGCGGATTGATCTTTTCCTTGCGGTAAAGCTCCATCATCGCCTGCTGCTGGGCCGGCCGGTCGTCCTTGAGGCGTTCCTGAATGGCCTTCATTTCCGGCTGCACGCGGCGCATGGCGGCCATGGAGGCATAGGACCGATTGGCCAGCGGGAAGAAGATCGCCTTGACGATGACCGTCACCGCCAGCACGGCCAGGCCGAAATTGCCCAGGATGCCGTAGAGGAAGCTCAAGAGGTAATACATCGGCTTGGTGATGAAATGCAGCCATCCCCAGTCGATCAGCAGTTCCAGCCGGTCGAAGCCATATTCGGTCTGGTAGGCCGAAATGACCGCTTCTTCCTTGGCGCCGGCAAAGAGATAGCTCTCGCGCGTGGCGGTCGCCCCGGCGGCAACGACGACCGGCGTCGTTTCTACATAGCTGGTCTGATAGTCGTCATAGCCGGCGGCATTGGAATAGTTGAACCGCGCGTTGAGCGTGGTACCAGCCGGCGGCAGCACAGCCGTCGCCCAGTATTTGTCGGAGAAGCCGAGCCAGCCCGTGGTGTTCTCGTAATCGGCCCGCAAACCCTTCTGCAGGTCCGAATATTTCTTGGAAATCAGGTTGTTGCTGCCCAGCACGCCATGCGGCCCTTCATGCTGGATGAAGAAATTGGCGACATGGGGCGTGTTGTGGCGGGTGACGCGCGCATAGGGATAGAGCGCGACGTCGCCCTGCGTCTGGTTCTCGATGCTCTGGCTGACGGTGAAGAGGTAGTGCTCGTCCACCGAAATGGTGCGGCGGAAGATGAGGCCCGCGCCATTGTCCCAGGCCAAGGTTACCGGCGTTTCCGCGGTCAGCGTGGTGTTGGCGCCTTCGACCGTCCACACCGACTGCGCATTGGGAACGGTAATAGCATTGCCGGCAACCGGCAGCCAGCCTTCTTCGGCGAAATAGGCGTTGGGCACGCCGGCCGGGGTCAGCAGCGTGATGATGGGCGAATTCTCGTCCACCGTCTCGTGATACTGCTTGAGGTGCAGGTCGTCGATCAGTGCGCCGGTCAGGTTGATCGAGCCGGAGAGGTCCTCGGTCTCGATGCTGACGCGCTGCGTCGCCGCGATGGCGTCCTCACGCGTGGCAAAGCTCTGGGCACCCGTGCCCGTTGCGGCGACTGGCGTTGCGGCCTCGCCGGGCGTGGCCGGCGTCGCCAGGCCAGGATCGGCGGCCGCCTGTTGTTCGGCGGCGAGCTGGGCCTGCTGCTGAGCACGTTCCATCTGCGGCCCGGCCACGAAGAACTGCCAGCCGAACAGCACGACCATGCTGAGCACGATGGCCAGGATGATGTTGCGATTGTTTTCCATTATCTTGGTTTCCGTGGGCCGCGGCCGGAAGAAGGGCGCTCGTCGGTCGATCGGGGCGTATGTACGCGCTGGATCAGCGCACCCAGATCGGCAACCAGCTTGGCAAAGGGTTCGCTCAGCGCTTCCCGTCGTCCGACCAGCACATAGTCATGGTGAGGGACAAAGTCACGCGCGCATGCTGTCACAGCCGCGCGAAGGCGACGTTTTATGCGATTGCGCTGTGGGGAATTGCCGGTCTTCTTGGTGACCGTGAAGCCGATGCCGGGTTCGGCGGTTTCCGCGGCGACCATCTGCAGCCCAAACGCAGAACGCCCGGCGCGATTGCCCCGGGCGGCCCGTTGAAACTGCGAACGCTTGATGAGCCGGCGCAAAGGCTTGGTCGGCTTCTCCATGGCCGTCATCCGGCCAGCAGGCCTTAGGCCGAGAGCTTCTTGCGGCCCTGGGCGCGGCGACGGTTCAGGATGATGCGACCGTCCTTGGTGGCCATGCGGGCGCGGAAACCGTGACGGCGGGCACGCACGAGCTTGGAGGGCTGGTAGGTACGCTTCATGACATCAAACCGCGACCGGCGCGGTTCCTCTTATTGGGCTGCTCAAGGCAAGAATTTCGGACACACATCGAGCGCCAGGCGCCCACGGTGCGGGTTGGTGGGGTCTATAGGGAAAACTCGGGCCCAAGTCAACGAGCGACGTCAACGCGCGCGACGCGACTTCCTTGCGCCCATGCCCCGTTGTTTTCAGGGCCATATCGCCCCATAAAGTCACTCCCTTCGCATATTCGGCCACTGGCGTTCATGGCAGACACATCAAGACCCGATCTCTGCGTCATCGGCGGCGGCGCCTGCGGCCTCGACCTTGCGCTTGCCGCGCGGCAGCGGGGACTCGAAGTCGTGCTGGTCGATCTGCCCGGCACCGAGAGCGTCGATCCGGCCCGGGGCAAGCTGCGCCGCGCCGCCCTTGCCGCCAGCGCTGCACGGGCCCAAGCCATCCGCACCGCAGGGAGCGTGGGGCTCGACAATGCCGAGCCCAAGCCCAATTTCCGCGTCATAAGCGAGCATGCCGCTGCCGTCGCCGCGGCCACTGCCCCGCGCGTCTCGGTCGAGCGTCTGGCGGCCCTCGGCATCACGGTACTGTCCGGCGCGGCGAGCTTTACCGATGCGCGCGGCCTGCGCTGTGGCGAAACCACGATCCGCGCCCGCCAGTTCGTGCTCGCCACGGGCGCCAGCCCGGCGATTCCGCCCCTGCCGGGTCTGGACGAGGTGCCCTATTTCACGCCCGATACAATCGGCGACAATATCCGCAAGCTCAGCCATCTCGTCGTCATCGGGGGCACGCCAGCAGCGCTTGAACTGGCGCAGGCCTATCGCCGGCTCGGCTCCTCGGTGACGCTGGTGCCGCAGGGCGGCTTGCTGGCCGGCTTCGAGCCCGAACTGGTCGCCATCCTGCTGCAGGCCCTGCGCGAGGAGGGCGTCGTCATCCGCGACGATGCCGAGGTCAGCGCGATTCTGCCGCGCAGCCAGGGCACCGGCATCAGCCTCCAGACGCCAAAGGGCGAGGACAGTCTCGATGTGTCCCACATCCTTGTCGCCATGGGTCGCACGCCCGTGCTCGACGCCGCCCTGCTCGACAAGCTCAAGCTGCGCCGCGACCGCTTGCGGCCCGACCACCTGCTGATCGGCCCCGACGGGCAGACCTCCAATGGCCGGGTCAGCGCTATCGGCGGCGCGGCAGGCGAAGATCAACCCCATATTACCGCCCGGCAGGCAGCCCTGCTCATCGAGCGAATGCTCGGCCTGAGCCATGGCCGGCTCGACCCATCACTGGTGCCGCGCCTGGTCGCCACCGAACCGGCCCTGGCCCAAGTCGGCCGCTTTGTCGCCGGCAAGCCGTTGCGAACAGGGCAGGCCGTGTTGCGTGCCAACCTGGCCGAAACCGATGCCGCCCGTGCCGCGGGCGAGGCGCGGGGGGCCGCGCGGCTCGTCGTCGGGCGCAACGGCATAATTGCCGGCGCTGGCGCGGTCGGGCCCGGCGCCGGTGAAATGATCGCCATGCTCGCCTTGGCCATGGCCAGCGCTATCCGGCTGGGCGATCTCGGCCGCCTTGCTTTGCCCCAGCCCAGCCTGGCTGCGGCGCTGCTTGACCTGGCCAACCAGCATCTGGCGCAGCAGCCGCGCCCCGGCTGGACGCGCCGCCTGCCCGGCCTCGGCCGCCTGCTTCGCTGATCCGCCGTCTCCGGGGGCTTACGCCTGCCGCGGCTTTCCTTATAATGGCTTGAAATGACAGCCGAACGCAGCGTCCTGCCCGGCCGGTTTTCCGGCCTTTCGATCAAGCTGATCGCCACGATCATCGCGGTGATCCTCTTGGTCGAGGTCGTCGTCTATCTGCCCTCGCTGGCCAGCTTTCGCGCGAACTGGCTCGACGATCGCCTGCGCGTCGGTGTGGTGGCGGCGCGCGTGCTCGATGCCGTCCCCGATGTGATGGCCCTGCCGCGGGAGCTGACCGATCGCCTGCTGACCTCGGCCGGAGCCAATGCCATCGTCTATCGCCGGCAGGGACAGAGCCAGCTTATCGAGCTGGCCAGCCCGGTGCGCCCGGACGTGGTAGTAACCGCCGACATGCGCCAGGCCGATCTGATGACGCTGATCGTGGGGGCCATCGACGTGCTCTTCGCCACGCCCGACCGCACCCTGCGCATTGTCGGGCAGGGCGATCTCGACGACAGCCTGGTCGAGCTGTTGATGTCCGAGCGCCCCCTGCGGCAGGACATGCTGGCCTATTCCCGCCAGATCGGCATCGTCTCGCTGGCCATCGCCGCGGTGACCGCAGTGGCGCTCTACCTGCTGGCCAGCTACCTTTTCATCTATCCGGTGCGCCGGCTGACACAGAACATGCTGGCCTTCCGACAGGCGCCAGAAAATGCCAGCCTCATCATCACACCCTCGGCGCGGCGCGACGAGATCGGCATTGTCGAGCGCGAACTGGCCGCCATGGAATCGGACCTCTTTTCCATGCTGCGCCAGCGCCGACACCTGGCCGATCTGGGCCTCGCCGTGGCCAAGATCAACCATGACCTGCGCAACACGCTGACCTCGGCGCAATTGCTGTCCGACCAGGTGGTGGCGCTTGATGATCCCAAGGTGCAGCGCCTGGCGCCGCGCCTGGTCACTACGCTGGACAAGGCCATCGGCTTTGCCCAGTCGGTGCTCGATTATGGCCGCGAAACCGCCTCGCCCCCCGTGCTGGCGCCCGTCGCGATCATGGCGCTTGTCGACGATGCCGCTTTCGAGGCGCGCCTCGCGGCGCATCCGGCCATTGCCTTCGCCAACCGCGTGCCCGAAACGCTGGTGCTCAATGTCGATGCCGCCCAGTTGGGGCGGGTCCTGCTCAACCTGCTCAAGAATGCGCGCGAGGCGCTCGAAGCCGCTGGCAGCACCATCGCCGCGCCCGAAGTCGCGGTCACCGTCGAGGAGCAGGGCGACACGATTACCCTTTCGGTCAGCGACAATGGTCCGGGCCTGCCGCCCCGGGCGCGGGAAAACCTCTTCGTCGCCTTTGAGGGCTCCGCCCGTGCCGGCGGCACCGGCCTGGGCCTGGCCATTGCCCGCGAAATCACCGAGGCCCATGGCGGGCGGCTGCTGCTGGCCGACCAGAGCCAGGGCACCCGCTTCGACCTCATCCTCCCCTCAACGCTGCGCGT
Source organism: uncultured Devosia sp. (assembly GCA_966192215.1). Taxonomy (GTDB): domain Bacteria; phylum Pseudomonadota; class Alphaproteobacteria; order Rhizobiales; family Devosiaceae; genus Devosia. Next base: position 19,160 of record CBIGSA010000021.1, read on the forward strand.
TACCCCCTAGCGTCCATGGACAGCGAAAAACTGTCATCACCGCGCTTGCCAAGCCGGAACCACCCATGTATGGGTTGCGCCGCTTCAGGCCAAACGTGCTTCCGCACCGCCTGAACCGCCGTTCCAAACGGCCTGCGCGCCCGTAGCTCAGCTGGATAGAGCACCAGACTACGAATCTGGGGGTCAGGAGTTCGAATCTCTTCGGGCGCGCCATTTCTGTACCACACTCTCCGCGCCGAGAATTCGCCTTGGTGATTGTGGCATGAAGCGCGCGCGAGCTGCCCACGATTGCTGCCTTGCTCGGCTGCGCCGACCGCCGTGCGCTGCTGCAGCATCGCGGATGGCCTGGTCGAAGGGTCTGAGGGCTTCCGGCGGTGGATGCCGAAGTCGCAAGGTCGCGTCGATCTTGGGGTGGGGACTGCCAATCTGAGACGCGCATGGCATGACCATTGTGGCGCGGTGCCGGCACGGCAGCCCGGCCTCGGCTTTGTAGCGCATTGGGCGTGGCGAACGCACCTGGTGGCGGTCCCATGCAAACTCTCTTCCCGCAGCGGCCGAAAGAGAGCCGTGGCGAGGGCCTCGGTGACGCCCTCGCTGATTGTCCGCGATGCGGGATTACTGGCGGGGGCTCCAACCGGTGGGTGTTACCTCCAGGGGAGGCTCAAACGATGCTGCGATCTCGGCCCAATCCACGAACTTGAAGTTCGTCGCGTCTGTCTCGCCGTCCAGGTTATTGAGGTCGCCAGCGTAGCCGTCCTGCGTGATGAACACCCCATTTGGAAACCCCGGCAAGGCCAGGGAGGTTACGTCGTCGCCATCGCTTTCCTGCACGGCATCGATGTCTGCCGATGCCGAAACCCGGAATGAGCCAAGCAGCTTCAACCCGTCGGCTCCAAGCTCGAATACGACAAAGCTGTCATCGTACGGGGCGTCTGAAGCAACAGGGGGCTCGCCATGCGCGCTACCCTGGCTCGATGCGAGAAGGTACCTGGTGCCACTGGCCGCGTAATAGATTGACAGGCCCTCCACGTCGCGAGTGATCACGCTGTCCGGGTTGAAGAAGCTCGAACTGGCTGAACCGCGCGTTTCGTAGGCCAGTTCCGGTTCACCACCGGTGACAGGTACCGAC
>CBIGSA010000022.1:0-20220 GCA_966192215.1 uncultured Devosia sp.
CGACCAGCACGCGATGGAGCAGCATGTGGAGGCGCCCTCGATGGACGGCATATTGCGGCCACTTGTAGCCAGCTTCCAGGCCGCGCGGCTCCGAATAGACGTCATTGCCGTTCAGCCCGACCAGCGCCCACTCTCGTGCCGGCAGACCGACCGAGTCGAGTGCGTCGGGGCCGATGCCGAGGTCGTAGAGTTCGCGTACCGCGTTGGGTTGGATGTTGATGCCCACCCCGAGCGGCGCCAGTTCCCGCACAGCTTCGAAGACGGTGAACGTCACGCCGATCTGCTGCAGGGTCAGCGCCGTGGCGAGCCCCCCGATACCGCCGCCGGCTATGATGACATGTGGTTCCGACACATTTCCCCGCTTCGTTCTTGCTTGATAGAGATCTCGGTCGACGGCCGCTGCCGTCCTACTCGACCGAGTAGATGTCGATCTGCACGCCAGCCGGAGTCTTTGCCCCCGTGCCGACAAAGACCGTTCGATTGAGATAGGAGTAAGCCGGGGCACCGGATTCAAGCCGGATCGAGGAGCGCATGTAATAGGCTTCCGGCGGCACGTCCGCACCGGCCAGCAGGCTCTTGATCACCGCCTCGGGGCCATGGCGATAACCCTGATCGATGATCTCGACGATGACACCGTCATCAGTCTCGAGGACATAGCGGGCATCCATGAGCGACATGCCATCATGGCTGACCGTCAGCCAGTCGGCACCGCCGGGCAATATCCTGCCGTTGAGGCGGGGCCCGGTGACGCGCCCACCGGCAATGGGAATAATGCGCCGATGCCCCAGCCGCCCCATACCGAGACTGCGCGCGGGCCCGGCTTCGACCTCCAGCGTGCAGAATGGCCGCAGCTCCGGGGTCTTCAGATCGAGCATGATGCTATCCGTAGTTGAAGCCCGCTGGTGTAGCGAGACAGCGGGACCGGCCCCACCTATGGCGGGGCCAGTTGTGTAGTGCCTTAGTTCGACTCGGCGGCAATTGCCGCGCGAGCGGCTTCGACAAGGGCCGGGCCATCAATGTTGAGGGCTTCCATTTCCTTGTACCACTCGTCGTAGGTGGGTTCAGCAGCCGCCACCCAGCGAGCGGTTTCCTCGGCGTCGAGCTGCACGATGTTATTTCCGGCCTTGACCGCGAGGCTGAGACCGGTGGCATCGCCATTATCCATGACCCGGCCAAACTGACGCGACAGTTCGAGACCGGAATGCTCGTCGATGATGGCCTTCAGGTCATCGGGCAGGTTGTTGTAGCTGTCCAGGTTCATAAACATGCCGAAAGTCTGGCTGTAGAGTCCGTGCTCGCTGGTGAAGCCGGTGTGGTTCGTGACCAGTTCGGCAATGCGCAGCGACGGCGTGACTTCCCACGGAACAGTGGTGGCTTCGATAACGCCCTTGGACAAGGCTTCAGGCGTCTGCGTCACAGGCATGCCAACGGGCTCGGCCCCGAGCAGGCGCAGCATGTTGGAGATGATGCGCGAGCCGCCGCGAACCTTCATGCCCTGCAGGTCTTCGAGGGAGGTGATGGGGTCCTTCGAGTGGAACAGGCCCGGGCCATGGGTGTGAAGCGCCAGAACCTTGGTCTCGTCTACTTCGTCGGCAGCATATTCCATCACGTAATTGTAGAAGGCCGCTGAAGACGCCTCGCCCGTGGTCAGCATGAAGGGCAATTCGAACACTTCGGCCTTGGGGAAGCGGCCGGGCGTGTAACCCAGAATGGTCCAGACAATGTCGACCACACCGTCCTTGGCCTGGTCGTAAAGGTCGGCCGGAGCCCCGCCCAACTGCATAGCGGGGTAGTGTTCGAAAGCAATGCGGCCGCCCGACGCCTCGGTGACCATTTCCGCCCATGGCACAATGGCCTGGGACGGAATGGTTGCCTGCGGCGGCAACATCTGATGGATGCGCAGGGTGACTTCCTGCGCAAAGCTGGTGGTGGACAGCGCCAGAGCGGCGAGTGCACCGAGCAATAAACTGGTCTTTTTCATATAGTCTTCCTCCCTGAAGGTGACCGGACCGTGCCGGTCGGCTGGTCCTGCGCGGTTTCCTCCTGCGCGCAGGGTCGACACTAGTAGAACCACCACACCAGACAGAGCGTGATTGATGGAAATGCTACCAGAATGATGGTGCGGACGACGTCGCTGATGACGAAGGGCAGTACGCCCCGATAGGTGTCTGATAGCTTCGTGCTGGGCGACATTGAGTTGATGATGAACAGGTTCATGCCTACCGGCGGGGTAATCAGCCCTACCTCAACGGCAATAAGCACGATGATGCCGAACCAGATGCCGAATTCGTCCGGCGTGAGGCCAAAATCGAGCACCATCATCATCGGATAAAGGATCGGGATGGTGAGCAGGATCATCGACAAGGAGTCCATGACGCAGCCCAGGATCAGGTAGAATACCAGCACGATCGCCAGCACGACCCAGGGGTTGAATCCCTGTTCGCCGATCCAGTTTGCAGATGCCTGCGGCAGTTGCGACAGGGCCAGGAACCCGTTGAGCACGGCGGCGCCGAAGACGATCAGGAAAATCATGGCGGTAGAGGCGGCAGTCGACAACAGCGCGTCACGCACATTGCGCAAGGTCAGGCTACCGTTCGCCAAGGCGATCAGCCCGGTGCCGGCAGCACCAATGGCCGCAGCTTCGGTGGGCGTGAAGATGCCAGTATAGATGCCGCCGATACCAGCGACGAAACCCGCCAGCACCGGCCAGATCTCGAACAGGGCCCTGAAGCGTTCTGCATAAGGTACCCGGTCCAGCGTCGCGCCGGCACCGGGGCGAACCCGTACATAGATCGCGATGACCGCAATATAGCCAACGGCGGCCAGAAGGCCCGGGATCATGGCGCCCATGAACAGCTTGGCGATATTCTGCTCGGTCAGCACAGCAAAGATGACGAGGATGACCGAGGGGGGGATTAGAATGCCGAGGGTGCCGCCGGCCGCCACAGCGCCGGTGGAGAGCGCATCGGAGTAGCCGTATTTCTTCAGCTCCGGCAGGGCGACGCGGCCCATGGTTGCCGCCGTGGCCAGCGACGAGCCGACAATGGAGCCGAATCCGGCGCTGGCGCCGATGGCCGCCATGGCGACGCCGCCCTTGCGATGACCAAGCCAGGCCGTGGCAGCCTTGAATATCTTGCTGGACAGCCCGCTCAGCGTCGCGAATTGCCCCATCAGCAGGAACAGCGGCACCACCGAAAGGCTGTGGGACGCAAAGGTGCTGTAGGTCAATGTCTTGAACTGCGACATCACGGGATTGAAGGTCTTGGTGACCATCCAACTGCCAACCACACCCACCACCACCATGGCGAGCCCAATCGGCACGCGCAGGAATACCAGGACAAGCACGACGGGAATCCCGAGCAGGCCGAGGACAATATTGGTGCTCAATGTTCGCTCCCGACATGCTTGGGGCCGGCGCGACCCGCCAAGGCGTCGCTGATGGAGCGACCCAGCACGTAAAATGCCACCAGAACCATGACGATCGCGCCCGCGACCGCGGCCGCAAAGGCCCAGCCCATGGACAGTCCGAGCAGGATGGTCGTTTCCCGATTGCTGAATTTGTCCAGCATCCCCAGCCAGAGCCGCCAGGCGATGAAGGCAGAGACCACCAGCATCAGGAGGTCCGTGACCACGAGAATCCAGGCGTTTACCGCCGGGCCAAACGCATCTGTCAGCAGTGACACCAGAGCATGGCCCCGGGTGATATGCGCCCAGGGCAGGAAGGCAAAAACGGCAAAACCCATCCCGATCGAGATGAGTTCATAATCACCCAGAATCGGCTTCAACCCGGCCCAGATCAATGCCCGGCCGATAACGCTGACAACCACGACGGCAATCATGGCGAGGAGAACGACGCCTCCGATGATGGCCGTCCAGCGGGCCAACCCGTTGACCAGCCGTCCCAGAACAGAACTATCTTGGAACACGATCCCCCTACCCCTTTCCACCGGTGCCCCGAGACCGTTGGGTCCGCCAGGCAGCCTCCCAACTGCTTGACGAGAGACACCTCGTAAATGTTATCGTGTATAACAATCAAGCAGCTTGCACGCAAGAAGCGCCTCGGATGGACGAAGAACGCAGACCCCGGTTGCCCCCTGAACAGGCCGAGGCAATGAGGCTATAGACTGGGTCCCAAAGGCGACACATGGACGGAAGCGCCGCCAGACCGACTGAAACAGGATGAGATTTCCATGGGCCGCCAGCAGACCGCAAAATCAGCGACAACGTATAAGCCCGCGGGGAACGCATTGCGCGCAGAGGAAACGACCGGCATCATCGGCTATCGGCTGCGCCGCGCCCAGCTCAGTGTTTTTCAGCGCTTTCTCACCGTTTTTGGCGAGCTCAAGCTGCGCCCGGTCGAATATTCGGTTCTGGTGTTGATTGCAGGCAATCCCGGTCGCAAGCAGACCGAAATCGCCGAGGTGCTCGGGATCAAACGCGCCAATTTCGTCACGCTGGTACACAGCCTGGAAGAACGGGGACTGGTGGAGCGCGTGGCTTCTGAGGCCGACAAGCGCGCCAATGCCTTGCACCTCACCAGTGAGGGTGAGGCTTTTTTGGCCCGGGCTCGCGCGGTCCACGAAGCGATGGAACTCGACCTGATCGACCGGCTTGGTGGCGAACAGGAACGCGAAAAACTGCTCGCCCTGCTCGACCGGCTTACCTGAAGACCGGCGAACGCTTTTCAAGGAATGCCCGCAGCCCTTCTTCCGCATCGGGACCCGTCTGGCTCAGGGCTGCAGTGAGGCTCTCGGCGTACAGACCTGCTTCTGGCGGCATGGAGCTGATCTGGGCAAGCGCCTGAATGATGAAGCCGTTGATCGTTGGTGAGTTCCTGGCGATGCGCTCGGCCAGCTCGAATGCCTTTTCTAAGGCACCGCCCTCCGGCACGAGATGATGCGCAAGACCCAACCGCTCCCCTTCAGCGCCATTGTAGGTTCGCCCGGTCAGCATCATTTCCGTCAGGCGGTCCGGCCCGATAAGCCTCGAAATCCGCACCGACCCGCCGCCGCCGACAAATATGCCGCGAAGACCTTCCGGCATCTGGAAACGCACACTCTCTTCGGCCACCCGAACATGGCAGGTGGCGGCGAATTCGAGCCCCCCGCCCATGACCGCGCCGTTCATCGCCGCAATGACCGGCACGGGTGAGCCGGCCACCTGGGCCATCACGCGGTGCCAGTTGCGGGAATGGGCCATCACGTCCAGCGGTTCGCGTGCGACATGCTGGGACAGATCGAGGCCGGAAGAGAAATGTCCCCCGGCGCCGGAGACGACGATGGCCCGCGCATCCTTGGGGAAACTGGCAAGGAAAGTGTCGAGCGCTGCCACCATATCGTCGTTGAGCGCATTGCGCTTTTCGGGACGGTTGAGCGTCAGGTGCACGATTGCACCCTTTTGTTCGATGATCAGCACATCGGCCATGCTGTTTCCTTCCATGAGAATGGTCATGACCCAGCCAGGAGCTTGCGCACATCGTCCGGCAATGGCGCCGACTTGATGCCGCCATCTTCCGATCGCGTGACCCAGACACGCTTTTCGTGCGCCTCTATTGCCGGTTCGCCGCTGCGCAGCAGGGTGTGCTTCACGGCAAAGCTCGAGCGTCCAAGCTCGGTTATCTCTGATCGGATTTCGACCACGTCGCCGAAGCTCGAGGGCCGGATGAACCGCGCCCCGGTATCAACCATCGGGATGCCGGCAATGCCGTAGTGAGCGAGCCAATTGCGTTTGTGCATGGCAAAGGCCGCAGAGAGCAAAGCAGCGGTGGCATTGTCGAAAAAGCGGAAATAGTTGGGGTAATAGACGATCCCGGCCGGGTCGCAGTCGCCGAACTGGATTTCGATGTTGATGGAATGGCTGAACATGATCGTTCCTATTTCGCGGCCATGCGCAGTGCTCCGTCGAGGCGCACGATTTCACCGTTGAGATAATCGTTCTCGACCATGGAGCGGACCAGGGCCGCGAACTCTTCCGGCCTGCCGAGGCGGGCCGGATTGGGGATGGCGGAGGCCAGGCCATCCTGTACGTCCTGGGGCAATTCGGCGAGCAGCGGGGTCAGAAAAAGTCCCGGCGCAATGGCGAGAACGCGGATACCGAAGCGGGCAAATTCGCGCGCTGCCGGCAGGGTCAGCGAGACAATGCCACCCTTGGATGCGGCGTAGGCAGCCTGGCCGATCTGCCCGTCAAACGCAGCGACCGAGGCGGTCGAGATGATGACGCCGCGCTGGCCATTTTCATCCGCTTCGGCCAGCGACATGGCATGGGCGCAGAGCCGCATCATGTTGAAGCTGCCCACGAGATTGACATTGATCACGCGCGAGAAGGCGTCGAGCGGCATCGGCCCGTCACGCCCCACGATGCGAGAGGCGGTGCCAATGCCGGCGCAATTGACCAGTACAGCTGGCGCATCCATGGCTTCGACCGCCGACTTGACCGCAGCCTCGGCGCTGGCCGCGTCAGACACGTCCACCGCGAAAAACTGGCCGCCCAGATCCGCGGCGACCGCCCGGCCTTTCTCTGCGTCGCGATCGAAAATGGCTGGACGTGCACCGAGCGAAGCCAAGGCTTTAGCTGTCGCAGCGCCAAGGCCCGATGCACCGCCGGTGACAAAGGCGCTTCTGCCCGCAATATCCATCAGACGGCCTCCGGGTTTTCGATGAGAAGGGCAATGCCCTGGCCACCACCAATGCAAGCAGATGCTATGCCATAACGGGTGCCGGAACGTTGCAGTTCAAGAGCAAGCGTGAGCCCAAGGCGGATGCCGGTAACGCCGAGCGGGTGGCCGATGGCGATGGCGCCGCCATTGACGTTGAGCTTTTCCTCGTCGAGGCCGAGCTCATCGACACAGGCCAGGATTTGCGCGCCGAAGGCTTCGTTGATCTCGATCCGGCCGATCTGGTCGAGCGTCACGCCTGCCACCTCCAGCACCGACCTGATGGCGGGTGCCGGGCCGATGCCCATGATCTTTGGCGGCACGCCGACTGCGGCACTTGCCATGATCCGCGCCAGAGGCCTGTGGCCATTCGCCTTTGCATAGCCGGATGAGGCCACGAGCACGGCCCCGGCCCCATCGACAATGGCCGAGGAATTGCCGCCGGTCTGCACGCCGCCGAAAGCCGGGCGCAGTTTAGCCAAGACCTCATAGGGCGAGGGACGAATATGACTATCGGTGTCGACGCTTTCGACCCCGCGCGGCAGCTTGATACCGCGCTTTTCCAGGACCTCAGTTTCAAAGACTTCGCTGCCAACGGCGACGATTTCCTCCGCCAGCACGCCGCTATCCCGGGCCGCAATGGCACGGTTGAAGCTGCGCTCAGCGAAGCGGTCCACGCGCTCGCGGGAGATATTGTATTTCCTGGCGAGGTTCTCAGCCGTGTCACCCATATTGACGCAACCGGCAGGATCATAAAGCGCTTCCCAGAGAAAGTCCTTGAACTCGACCCTGCCCATGGCGAAGCCATTGCGGTGCGTATAGGCAGCAATCGGGTTGCGGCTCATGCTCTCGCAGCCGGCGGCCAGCGCAAGATCGACGCGGCCAAGCGATACGCTGTCGGCTGCCTGGGCGATGACCTCCAGGCCGGTGCCGCAGATGCGCTGCACCAGATGCGCGGGCGCCTCGGTGGGCGCGCCGGCGTAGAGCCCAATATGACGCGGTGTGACATAGGCATCGAATGATGCCTGAGCCATGGAGCCGGCAATGGTGTGGCCGATATCGCCCGCCTTGACGCCGGTTTTTTCGATGGCGGCGCGGGCGGCCTTGATGCCGAGATCGATAGGTGACACGTCTGCAAAAGCGCCGCGATAGTCGATGAACGGCGTGCGGGCGCCGCCCAGCAACCATGCGTCGTCGAAAGTCAGGCGAAGGCCTTTACTCATGGTTCAAGAGCCTTTCCGGGGCAGCAAGAAAATATCGGTGCCGGGCGCGTCGGCATAAAGCTGCTCGACCAGGCCGGACCGGCAGGTCCGCACCGCCCGCTGGTTGATCGAGCCCTTGTCGGTCACCTCGCCTTTGTCGATGTCGGGCTGATCGGCCAGCAGCAGGGCACGCGCCACATGGTTGGAACTGCCGGTGGCCTTCTCCGCCAGCGCCGCGAGCCTGGTCGCGAAGTTCTCGCGGACTTCGGGATGGGCAAGGATGGTTGCGGCGTCGGCATCGCCCGGCAGGCCGGCAAGGCGCGCACAGGCCGCCAAGTCCGGAAAGATCAAGGCGCCGATATAGTTGCGATCGAGACCGGTCAGCACCACGTCGCGGATCAGTGGCGCGCAAGCGCCGATCACGCCTGACCGCACGGCGGCGAAATTGACCCAGGTGCCGGTGGAGAGTTTGAAATCCTCAGTGACGCGGCCGTCGAAGATCAGGCCTTTGGAGAGATCGTTCGCATCGACGAAGCGCACGGCATCCCCGATGCAGTAGAAGCCCTCCTCGTCGAAGGCCTCGGCGGTCTTGTCGGCGTCGCGCCAATAGCCTGGTGTGACGTTCGGGCCCTTGAGGCGCAACTCCACCTTGTCGCCATTGGGCACGAGCTTGACGCTCATGCCCGCCGCCGGCAGACCGATATGCCCGGCTTCTTCGACTGGCCAAGTGGTGGTGAAGGCGAACGGCGCCGTCTCGGTCGAGCCATAGCCGGTGATGATCATGACACGCTGGCCGGTCTCGGCCCGGGCAGCTTCGGCCAGACCATCAAAGACGTGCTGGGACAGGCCGGCACCGGCGTATTGGAGGAGCTTCAACCGGGCAAACAGGTTGCGCCGTGCCTCCGGGTGCTCATCGAACGAGGCCACGAGGAATTCATAGGCCTTGGGCACATTGGTGAAGAATGTCGGCTGCACCATGCCGAGATTTTCGAGCGTGCGACCGAAGCGAGCCGGGGTTGGCTGGCCATCGTCGATATAGAAACTGCCGCCGTTGTATATGGCAATGCCGGTATTGTGGCTGCCGCCGGCCACGTGGTTCCAGGGCATCCAGTCGAGCAGGACCGGCGGCTCGTCCCGGAAAAAGGCCAAAGCGGTGCGGATCATTTCCTGATTGCATGCCATCATCCGGTTCGTGGTGATGACACCCTTGGGCAGGCCAGTGGAACCGGAGGTGAACAGCACCTTGGCAATGGTATCGGGGGTAATGGCAGCGTGGGCTGCCGCCACCGCCGGGGTTACGGGCGTTGCCAGGAGGTCGCCAAAAACCAGGGACGGCCGGTCGCCAAGCGGGTTAGTCCGCACCACGAGCGGGACATCGGGGGCGAAGGTGGCGCTGATCGCCGGACCGAATTTGACGCCGTCACTGGCATAGATCATCCCGGGGGTCAGGAGTCCGGCAATGTGCCTGAGCTTGCCGAAATCCGTCGAGACCAGCGAATAGGCGGGAGAAATGGGAGCGTAGGGTATCCCGACCCAGATCGCGGCCATGCCGAGCAGGAAGTGCTCCACCTCATTGCCGGAAAGGATCATCAACGGGCGTTCCGGGGAGAGCCCGGCATTGAGCAGCGCCTGCGCCAGGGGCGGGATGCTCGCGAGCACCTGGGCAAAGGTCAGTTCACGCCAGCCGTCGCCGTCGCGATCGGCGATCAGCACTGTGTCAGGGGTTTTGCGTGCCCAGCTCTCCAGGGAGTCGACAATCGAACGCGGATATGGGCCAAGAGACTGGACTGAACGGATGATCGTGGTGCCGTCGGCGCGCTTCTCCGCAGCGGCAGCCATATTACCCAACGGCACGGGCCGGATGGGCGCTAGCGTGGAATCCATGAGTTCCTCCCTCACGGTAATAGTTATCCCTCATAACTATTCGAGGCACAAGTCTCCACATGCGCCAACTCGTCGGCACGGCTGAAATGCCGCAGGTCAGGACGGCAATCACAGCATCCGCATGAGCAACTCAATGGGTTGGGTCTCGACATTCGCTACGGCTGCCAGGAAGGGCGCAACATCGGGCGATCGCGCGCCAAAGCTGAAGCAGGTCCGAAGTTTCGGGGTGAGGTCGGAAAGACTGATGTCCCGGGCGCGCCAGACAGGCACAGCATCAATCACCTCGTTCACCACCCCTCCATTGCGGGTTTCAATCGTGTAGATGGCCTCGGACTCCTTGGGCACGGGCTCAACGGACATGGCGACCTTCTCGGCAAGCACGAGGACTTCCGGCGCACGCAAGCGGTCAGCGGCAAAACTCGACAGGGAGAGATCGCCGGCTTCCATCACCGAAGCGAAGACGAAGGGTATGGAGAACTTGGCGTCTATGGCCGTCTGTGGCGCGGAGCGTTGCGCGCGTGGGACGAATAACATGTCATTGGGCGGGCCGACCCGGACGCTGACCACGGCGATATCGGAGCCGGCAATCCCCTTGTCGCGAAAGGCCCGGGCGGCGAGCACCGCGCTGTGAGTGCCACGGCAGGACGGCCAGCGCTTGATGCCCACGTCCGGGCCCAAAAAGGCTGTGCCGATTGTCGTAAAGGCCTCGGCCTTGGGCGGCTTGCCGCTCAGCATCGCAAAAAAACCCGATGGCCCCTCGAGAGGCGCCTCCACCGCCTCCACTCCCGCGCGGGCGAGGAGCACGGCCTCCACGGCGGCGCGGGCAGCGAATGCTTCACGAACCGCCCGAAGATCGGATTTCGGGCTGCGCTTGAGTTCGTCCCCAAGCATGAACTGGAGGATGAACAGACCAAGCGCGTTGCGAATACCCTGGGCATCGAGCTTGAGCAGGAGCGCGCAGCCGAGCGTTGCCCCAAGCCCAGCCAGGATGGGCGGATGATACCAGCCGCGCGTGGCTGGATCGCCATCGAGCGCAAGGGAAACCCTGCAGGAAAAATCGCATCCCAAAGCCAGGGCCGCCAGCGCTTCGCCCCCTGTCGAGCCTTCGCTCTCGGCGAGGGCCAGCAGGGCGGGAACAAGCGAGGCGTTCGGATGGACCATGCCCTCCTCAAACGTATCCTCGTAGTCAATTGCATGGGCCAGCGCGCCATTGGCCAGCGCCGCGAATACCGGCGGGACCTTTGCGTCCTGGCCGATGAGCGTGGACGGCCCGGAGCCCGACGTCCTGGCATAGGCCATGAACGGTCGGACGGCGGGCTCGAGCCCGGTCGCCGCGACCATGACGGCCAAGGCATCGGCCAGCGAAATCCGCGCCGCTTCCAGCGCAGGACGATCGACCCGGACGGCAGCCGCCTGCAGGTAACGTTCGGCGATCGAGAGCGTCAGGCTCAAGGCGCTGGAGCCACACGGTAGACGTCGCCATCTGCCGCGATGGTGCTGCCCAGTTCAGCCTCGTCCGAGATGGTCTGGAGATAGGCCCGGATGCGCTCGAAGTCGGGATGGTGCGGCTCGACGATCTTTGGATCGGCATCACGACCGATCATGATGGGCACGAAGCGCACATCACTGATGCCGTCCTTCGAGAACCGGGCTTCCAGCATCATGCTCATTTCCGAACCCGGCGGGAAATTATAGCGGCTGCCGAAATCAGGAAGCCAACCTGGATTGAGCTTCTGGATTTCGCGGAACCCCCTGGACTTGGCATGAGCCTCGTCCATGTGCAGGTCGATGGCGAAATTGGCCATGCTGTAGGCGATGGTCTTGCCCCGGTAGATCTCGATGCCCTTGAGGATGTGCGCATGGCTGCCGAGCACCAGATCGGCGCCGGCATCGATGGCCGCATGGGCCACTTCGCGCTGATAGTCGGGGACCACGGCCGGCACGAAGTGAATACCGGCGTGATGGGACAGGACGACAACATCGGCTTTGCTGCGCACATCGCGGATGGTTGCGAGAAGCGCGTCGAGATCGTCGCGGAAGCTGTAGGTGTGGATGCGCGCCGGAGTGCCGGGCTGATCGTGTTCAATCTGTTCGTAGATGGTGTGCGCGCGCAACGGCGCACAACCAGCGCGGTTTTCTTCGGCCCAATAGTTCATCGGCAGGATCGAATTGACCGAGATAAAGCCGACCGTCACGTCATTTCGCGTGACATAGACGGGCCTGCGGGCCTCATTGATATTCCTGCCGGTGCCGACCTGATGGGCCCCTGCCCGCTCAAGATGGCCTATCGTGTCGAAAAGCCCATCCGGACCCCAGTCCATGCAGTGGTTTCCGGCGAAAGAGACAACCTCAAGACCAACCTCGACCAGCGCATCGGCGATGCGGGGATCGCCGCGCATCGTGTGGCGAGCCTGGGGCAGACGGGTGCCCCGCGTGGTGAGGTTCACCTCAAGCTGGCAGAAGCCCAGATCGGCCCGGCCGATGCGATTCCGCACATGGTCAAAGCTGGTTGCCGGATCCGGGCGATCCTGCGCCACGTCGCCGACGGCGATGAAATTGATGCTCATCTTGCCAGATCCGGATCGAGAAGGTGGCAGGCGGCCGCACCGCCATGCGGGGCAGGATGGCTTGCCGGCCGCTCGCGATTGCAGCGGTCGAAACAGAGCGGGCAACGCGTGTGATAGGCGCAACCTGATGGCGGATTGAGCGGGCTGGGGATTTCTCCCTGTGGCGGCAGTTCGGGTCTTGGCGCATCCGGATCGGGCGGCAGGTTCGCGGCCAGAAGCGCCTTGGTATAGGGGTGGGCCGGCGTGGTGCAGATGGCCTTGGCAGTCCCCCGCTCGATGACGCGACCAAGATACATGACGATCACGTCATCGGCCATGAACCGTACGGTGGCGAGGTCATGCGAGATGAACACGCATCCCAGGCCATACTCCGCCTGCAAATCCTTGAGAACGTTGAGGATCTGCGCGCGGATCGAGATGTCCTGCGACGACACCGGCTCGTCCAGCATCAGCACACGGGGTTTGGAGGCAATAGCGCGTGCAATGGCGATGCGCTGGCGCTGACCACCGGAGAACTCATTGGGAAAGCGCCGGGCGTCCTCGGCGCGCAGGCCGACGGCCTCAAGGACCTCACCAACGCGCCGGCTGATGTCCTGCCGGCTCAAGCCGGAGACGGTCGAGAGCGGCTCGGCGATGATCTGCCCGACACGCATGCGCGGATCGAGCGATGAAAACGGGTTCTGAAAGACCGGCTGCACAGCGCGGCGGAATTCACGCCTGGCTTCGGGCGAAAGGGTCGAACAATCCTGCCCGTTGAACAGCACCGCTCCTTCGGTCGGCGCGTCGAGCAGCAAGAGCATGCGGTTGAGCGTGGTCTTGCCACAGCCGGATTCGCCGACCACACCAAGCGTCTTGCCGGGCACCAGTTCGAGATCCAGCTCGCTCACCGCATGCAGGTCCTGCTTCCTGCCATTGCTGGTGACCTTGAAGACGCGCCCCAGCTTGCGCGCGGAAATGATCGACGCAGTCATGCGGCGCCTCGCTGGGCTTCGAGAGGAAACCAGCACCGCACATCATGCATCGGCCCCAGCTCGGCAACAGGCGGCATCTGCCGGCATTTGGCTTGCGCATTTGGGCAGCGCGGATGAAAGCGGCAGCCTTCCGGCCGGGCTGCAACGGTAGGCGGCGAGCCCGGGATCGTGGGCAGCCGCTCCGGAGCGTGCTCGACAGTCGGCACACTGTCGAGCAGCGCACGGGTGTACCAGTGCCTGGGTCGACGGAAGATTTCCCGCACCGGTCCCTGCTCCACGATCTGGCCGGCATACATGACCGCGACCCGGTCGCACATCTTGGCGACGACGCCGAAATCATGGGTGATGAACAGCATAGCCATGCCCGCGCGCTGCTGGAGATCCTTGAGCAGTTCGAGGAACTGGTACTGGATGGTGACATCGAGCGAGGTGGTCGGCTCGTCCGCAATGAGCAGGCGGGGTGCACGCGTGAGCGCAATGGCACCCACCACGCGCTGGCGCATGCCACCGCTCATCTGGTGGGGATGGTTGTGCAGGCGCGCCTCAGGCGAGGGAATGCGCACGCTCTCAAGGGCGGCAATGGCGCGGTCTTCCAGAGAACCACTCGCCGTCGCATGCAGACGCAACCCCTCCTTGAGCTGATTGCCGATGGTGAAGATCGGGTTGAGCGAAGCCATGGGATCCTGCAGGATCATGGATATTTCGGCGCCTCGAATGCGGGTCAGGCCAGCCTGGTCCATCCGGGCGATGTCCTCGCCGTCGTATACCATCTCGCCGGAGAGGCCCCTGTTGAGGAGCGGCGGCAGCAGTCGCAGCAGTGCCATACCCAAGGTGGTTTTGCCCGAGCCGCTTTCGCCGACCAGTCCGAGCGTCTCGCCAGCGCGGATCTGGAGGTCGATATTCTCGATTAGGGCCGGGCTCGCGGCACCGGCGCCCAGACGGACCGAAAGGTTGCGGATATCGAGCAGAGCGGGATTGTCAGGAGCAGCCACTAGATGTTGCGCCCCCTGAGCGCGGGGTTGATGCGGTCGGCCAGCGCATCGCCGAGCAGGTTGACGGCCATCACCGTGAGCAGGATTGCGAAGCCCGGCACCATGCATAGCCACCAGGCAGATGCGATGTAGGAACGTCCGTCTGCGACCATGGACCCCCAGGATGGGGCCGGCGGCGGCACCCCTACCCCCAGAAAGCTCAGCGAGGCCTCGAGTACGATGACAATGCCCACCTGGAGCGTCGCGATGACGATAAGCGCGGGAGCGATGTTGGGCAGGATGTGCCGCCAGATGATGGCAATGTCGGAGCGACCCGAGGTGCGCGCGAGATCGACATAGTCCTCATTGCGGATCTTCAGCGTCTCACCCCGCGCCATGCGGGCATACTGGCTCCACAGGGTGAGCGAGATGACGATGATGATATTGGTGAAGCTCGGCCCCGAAATCGCGCCCAGAAGCAGCGCGAGCAGGATGACGGGAAAGGACAGCGCCAAATCGACGAGACGCATCAGCACACGGTCGCACCAGCCGCCAAAATAGCCGGCAACCGTGCCGATCGCCGTACCCAGTACACCGGCTATGGCGATGACCAGGACACAGACCGTCAGCGAGATACGGGCACCGGCTATAATCCGCGAGAGGATGTCGCGACCAAGCCGGTCGGTACCGAAGATGTGGTCCCAAACGCCGCCATCCTGCCAGACAGGAGGAAGCAGGCGCGCGCGCAACGACCCTTTCAGTGGGTCGTGGGGGGTCATCCACGGCCCGAACACGGCCACGATGACAAAGACAATGAGCAGACCAAGCGCGAGGCGCAGCGGCCAATCGAGCGACTGCCAGAAGCGAGCTACCGCGGCGAAAGCGCCGGCCGGATTGGCGTGGGAGCTGGTGTCCGCCATCACCCACGACTCCGCATACGAGGATCAATCATAACGTACAAAATGTCGACCAGCAGGTTGGCGATGATGAACAGCGAAGTGATGACCAGGACCACGGCCTGAACCACCGGAAAGTCACGCGCCAGGATGGATTCATAGGCGAGCCGGCCGATGCCGGGCCAGGCAAACACCGTCTCGACGATGACGGCGCCGGTGATCATCACGGCAAAGAAGGTACCCATGAAGGTAACGACGGGGATGAGACTGTTGGCCAGCGCATGCTTCCAGATCACCACGCTCTCCGAGAGGCCTTTGACGCGCGCAAGCTTGATGTATTCGCTGCCCAGGGCTTCGAGCATCGATGAGCGCACGAGACGCGTGATGGCGGCCAGGGTGAACAGGCCAAGCGTTGCAGCGGGCAGAACATAATGCTGCCACTCGCCATAACCGGAGGTGGGCAGCCAGCCAAGCTGCACCGCAAAGACATACATGAGGACGATGCCCAGCCAGAAGCTCGGGACGGATTGTCCGATGAGCGCGATCAGTCGCGCTGCGAAGTCGACGATGGAATTATGCCTGACGGCCGCCATCACCCCGAACAGGACGCCAACCACCATGGTGAAGACGAGTGCAAACCCGGCAAGGCTTAGCGATGCGGGGAGTCTGGCCATGATCAGTTCCAGCGCTGGCCGGTTGCCCGCGGTTACGGAGCGGCCGAAGTCGCCGGTCAGGGCGTTGCCCAGGAAGCTGAGGTATTGCGCAAGCATCGGCTGGTCGAGACCGAGCTCCTGCGTGAGCCTGATCTTGTCCGCCTCGGTTGCTCCGTCGCCCAGCAGCAGCGCAACCGGGTCGCCCGTCACGCGGCTGAGGCAGAAGATCACGATGCTCATCAGGAGCAATGCGATTAGCGCCTCGATGGTCCGGATGGCGACAATTTTGAACATTGCGTCCTGGCGTTCTGCAGTCGTGGAGAGCCGGCGCCGCAAAGGCAGCGCCGGCAGAGTAGGCGCCCTATTCGGCGCGCGTCACCTGATCGAAGTTCCACATATAGGCCGTGGTGATCTTCCATTCGCCGACCTTGTCGCTGATGCCATAGGGCTCGTTGGCCAGGGCAATGAACACGGCGGCCGCTTCGTCACGCAGGTGCTGGCCGATGGCGGTAAACTTGGCTGTCCGCTCGGTCAGATCCTGCTCGTTGGAGAAGTCGTTGATCATGGTTTCCAGCTCCGGCGTAGAGTACGCCGCAAAGACACTGGCTGCCATGAAGCCCGCTTCCAGCCCATTTGCGGCGCTGGAGAAGGGGAAACCGCGGTGGGTCCAGACATAATCATTGGCTCGACCCTCCGTCCAATCGGAACGTAGAGAAGGCCAGTCGACCGGCTCGATCGTCGCATTGACCCCGATATCCTGCCAGAAGAGGGCGACAGCTTCCGCCATCAGTGGCAATTCGGCGCCCGGGGCCGTAGTGAAGGTCTTGATCGTGATATCGAAACCGTTCTCATAGCCGGCTTCCTTGAGCAGTTCGCGAGCCTTGTCCGGATCATAGGGATAGGGCTCGACACCCGACCACGCCTTGACGGGGGTGTCGCTTGAGGCAACTGTTGCCTCGCCGTGGAACAGTTCGTCGATGATAAGCTGCTTGTCCACGGCATAGTTCAGGGCCTGGCGAACTTCGCGCTTGGCCCAGGGATTTTCCGGGTTGTAGCGGTTGTCAGAAGTTTCGACCAGGCCACCGAAACGAACCACCGGAGACCAGGTGGCTTCGGCCGAAACAACCTTCAGACCCGCATCCCGCACCGTGGGGATGGAGTCAAAGCCGATGGGCGCAATGTCTGCTTCACCTGTGCGCAGCATGGCAACACGGGTGGATTCCTCGGGCACGACCTTGAAGACGATGTTCTCGAATTCCGGTTGGACACGCCAGTGGTTGGCTACATCATCCCGCAACGTCATGACGATTTCCAAGCCCGGCGTGATCGATGCCAGTTCATAGGCGCCGGTGCCAATCGGCTTTGCTTCTGCCTCGGCTTCGCCGAGCGCGTCGAAGTGCTTCTTGGAGACAATGCCCAATTGCTGCGCCGCGCCGAAATAGCCTTGCGCCAGCTCGAAGTCGGGGAAGTTCAGCTTGACCACCACGGTGTAGTCGTCAGGGGTTTCGACCGAGGCAATAAGGCGGCGCATGGGTGAGGCCGGGCCCGCCCGCGAGTCATCGCGAATGAGACGTTCGATGGAATAGGCCACGTCCGCCGAGGTCATTTCCCCATAGCCGCCGGAGAACTGGACGTCGTGGCGCAGGTGGAAGGTCCACTCCTTGCCATCCGGACTCATCTCCCAGCTTTCCGCCAGGCCGGGCACGGTCTTGAGCGTGCCCGGCTCAGCATAGGTCAGATACTCATAGACGACATCGAGGTAGGTCTTGCGCTGGCCCGACCCGCTCCAAGGGGTCATCGTCTCTTCCGAGAATGTGGAGAGCGCAATGATGAGATCGTCGGCCTGCGCCCAGGCTGGGGCGATCGGCTGGAGCGCGAAAGCCGCCCCGCAGAGCAGGCCGAGCGCCACGCGGCGCAGGGTCCCGTGATTATGCTTGGTCATGAAGTCCTCCCTACTTCCCTATGGAAAATTGATATACGACATAACAATCTAGTCAACTAAATTGTCGACGATTTGAACGACGTGTTTGACGGGGGGTGCCCTGGCTTTCTATCAAGGGCCGGACGCGGCTCGAGTCGCGCTGCAGCCTTCGGTGAATCCTATGGACAGCAAAATTACCGATACGGCCTCGGCGGTAGCCATTGCCGATGGGATAAAGGGCGACATCCAGCGGGGGGCTTTTGCGCCGGGGCAGCGATTGATCGAGATTGATCTGGCCGAACAATTCGCCGTGGGCCGCGGGCGCATCCGGGAGGCGTTCAAGACCCTGGTGGGCGAGGGTTATCTCGAATTCGTCAAGAATCGTGGCGTCTATGTGCGCCGCTTCTCCAGAGCCGAAATTCTGGAAATGGGCCGGGTGCGCGAAGTGCTTGAGGGCCTTTCGGCCCGTCTTGCGGCAGAAAAGGAACTGACGCCCGAGCAGCGGCGCCTGCTCATCGAGCATCAGGACCGGCTCAACGATGCCGAGGCGCACAACGATGTCGACCGCTACAATGCGGAAAACTTCGAGTATCACGCGACCATCTGTGCCATCGCCGGCAATCGCCATGTCGAGCAGTCGCTCGCCCGCGTCCGGCTGCCGCTTTACCGGCTGCAATTGCCGCGCAGCTTTTCGCGGGACTCCATGGCCACGTCCAATCGGGACCATCAGGTCATCACCAGCTCCATCCTGGCCGGCAAGCCGGATGCGGCCGAGGCCGCCATGCGGGCGCATGTCCATGCCGGCAACCAACATGTCATCCGGCTGGCCGAGGTGCATTTCCGCTAGCTCCCCGTCCCACTGTTGAACTTCACCGGCACGCTGAGCGGGCCGTATTCGGGCCATGTCGTCATCGGCACCGGCCCGACAATCTCCCAGCCATTGGTTCTTCCAACCGGCTCTTCCAGCGTCACCCGCAGCATCAGACGCGCCAGCGGCGCGCCGGCGCATTGATGCGGACCGCGCCCGAAGGCCATATGCTTGCGGTCCGTGCCGCGATCCAGGCGGAACGTGTCGGGATCCTCGAAGGCATCAGGGTCGCGATTGGCCGAGGTGAAGGCCAGGGCAATGGGTTCGTCCTTTTTGATCTGCCTGCCGCCGATTTCCATGTCTTTCTTGGCGGTGCGCGCAAAGCCGCGATAGGGCGTATAGAGGCGCAGAAGCTCCTCAAGCGCATCCGGGATCAACGCGGGATTGTCCTTGAGCATGGCGAAATGCTCCGGGTGGCGCGCCAGGTGTACAGCCATCGACCCGGTGAAGGTGGTCGGGGCAATAATGCCCACCACCAGCAATTGCCTGATCGTGCCCAGCACCATGGCTTCGGGCAACGGGTTGCCGGCATCGTCCCGCGCCGCCAGCATGGCGCTTGTCGGATCGACACGCGGGTCGAGCGGCTGCTGCTTGCGCAGGGCAATGATGTCGCGGGCGACGTCGTAGAGAAAGAGGCTGGTCTTTTCCAGCATCGCGTTGTCGCGCACCTGGAGCGCGCGATTGAAATCCGCGCCGATGTCCCGGATCTTCTCGGCCTGCTCGGCCGGAATGTGGAAGAATTCCGCCAGCACGAAGATCGGCAGCCGATAGGAAAAGTCGACGCAGATATCGCACTGCCCCGCCGCAACGAGGGGCGCGAGAAGCTGCGTCACCAGTTTCCGGACAACCGGCTCCCAGAAGGCCATGCGTTCGGGATGAAAGAGCGGTGTAATGGCCCGGCGATAGGGCGTGTGTTCGGGTGGATCGAGATGCAATGGAGGCCGCCGGCCGGACGTGGCCACGCGCGGCACGACATTCTGATAGGCGGTCGAAAAGTTCTCGTAATCTGCCAGCGCCCGGATCACGTCGTCATATTTGGTCAGAACCCAGAAACCCTCAAAATCGGCGCTGTGGGCCACCGGACACCGCCCGCGCAGATCCTTGAACATCGCATGGGCGTCGTCGAAACCCTCGACGACATCGGCCTCGAATTCATGCAGCCTGTTAACCGGCGGCACGAATGTTTTCGGCGGTGGAGGTGCATTCGTAGTCAAGATCGTCTTCCTCCCAACGCACTGACCGGCATGGATTGTCCATAAGATTGTCGACAATACGGTCGGCGAAAAGGCGATTGCAACCCTTAAAGACGGCCATGTCTATTGCGGCTGGTCTTCTGAGGCAGATGGCACGAGCCCCAGCTCGTGCAGAATTTCGTCAGTATGCTCGCCCAACCGTGGCGGTGCCGAATCGATGCCCGGGCCATCATGGGCAAAGAGGAAACCCGCATTGAGAATTCGGGCGCGACGCACCGCGTCATTGGGCACATCGATATCCAGCGTCAACGCGCGCCCCGCGAGTTGCGGCAGGTCGAGCACGTCCCGCACCGGCCGCACCGCGCCCGCTGGCACGCCCGCCTCTGCCAGGATCACCTCCCACTCGGCGGCCGTGCGTTCGGCGAAGCTGGCCGTCAGCTCG